>NZ_VCBQ01000135.1:0-10263 GCF_006386455.1 Paracoccus sp. FO-3
AAGCCGGGGATCGCGGCTTGCGACCGGAAAAGAAAAAGGCCCCGGCGCATAGGTTCATGCGCCGGGGCCATCGTTTTCCCCTATGGACGGAAGCATGAAATCGAACGGTGGTTTGGTATATTCTGCGCCTATCCGAATTGGAGGAGAACCACGGAAATGTTCGACAAGCTGGCAACCACCGCCCTGGCGCTGATATTGGCCGCGGGCGGCGCAACCGCCCAAGAGCAGATCACATTGCGCTTTGCCCATCTTTTCCCGCAATCCCATTATTTCTGGGAACATGGCGGCAAGGTCTTCGTCGAAGCCCTGGAGGCCAAGACCGACGGCAAGGTCGAGACCAGCGTCTTCCCGGCGGCGCAGCTCGGCAAGGACTCGCTGGCGGTGCTGCAATCGGGCCTGGCCGACATCGTGACGCTGGTGCCGTCCTACAGCCCCGACAAGCTGCCGCTGACCTCGGTTTCCGAATTGCCCGGCTTTCACGACACCACCTGCGAGGGGGTGGCGAAGCTGTGGCACATCATCCAGGACGGCGCGCCGCTGGACCAGGCGGAATATGCGCCGCAGGGCCTGCATCCGCTGTTCGTCGCGCATCAGCCGACCTACAAGGTGCTGACCTCGAAAAAGCAGGTCCGCGCGATCGGCGACCTTGCCGGGCTGAAGCTGCGCGCCAACGGCGCGGCGATCGGCAGCCTGGTGCGCGGCGCCGGCGCCGTGCCGGTCAGCATGAGTTCGGGCGAGGTCTTCGACGCCATGATGCGCGGCACCGTCGACGGCACGCTCCTGCCCTATTACACCCTGCCGATCTATGGGCTCGAGGACGTGGTGGACTATGCCTATGAAGGCGCGGAGCTGGGCGGCGGCTCGGTCGTCTTCGCCATGAGCGACAAGGCCTGGCAGGCGCTGCCCGACGACATGAAGACCCACTTCACCGAGGCCGCGGCCGAGGCGCAGGACAAGCTTTGCTCCTACCAGGACGAGCTGGAAAAATCCGTCCGCGACGAATTCGCCGCCGGGGACAAGGTGACGATCTCGTCCGCGTCCGAGGCGGACCTGGCCGAGTGGCAGCAGCATTTCGACAAGAACGCGGCCGATTGGGCGCAGGGGATGGAAAAGCAGGGCCGGCCCGGCCAGGCGATCCTGGATGCCTTCAAGTCCGGGGCGCAATGAAAAATGGCCCCGGAAGGGGCCATTTCCTCATGCGATCCGCGGTCAGTTGCCGGCGCCCGCGGCCTCGAACGCCTTCAGCACCTCGGTGCCGGGGCGGCCGCTCTGGTCCAGCCGCGCCGCCCAATCCGCCGCCACGCCCGCGGTCAGCGCGTTCCAGCGCGCCGCCTCCTCGGGGGTCAGCGCATTGACCGCAAGCGTGCCCGCCTGGACATAGCCGTCGCGGATCTTGTCCTCCTCGCGGTCCTGATAGGCGCAAAGGTTCTGCTGCGCCTTCTGGCCGGCCTCGGTCATTGCCGCCTTCACCTCGTCGGGCAACCCGTCCCAGGTCTGCTGCCGGATCGCGTAAAGCACCGCGGCCGAGCCGGCATGGAAGCCCTCGGTGGTCTGGTGCAGCACCTCTTGCAGGCTGAAGGGCGGCACGCCGACCCAGATATAGATCGCGCCGTCCACCGTGCCGCGCGACACGGAATCGTAGAACTCGCCCGCCTGCACCTGCACCGGCGCGGCCCCCAGCGCCCGCACCGAATCCGCCTGCGCGCCGCCGACCGAGCGGATCTTGAGTCCGCGCAGATCCTCGAGGCTGCGCACCGGCTTCCTGGCGGTCATCAGCTTGTAGGGCGGCGGCACCGCCACGAAAAGCACATGCAGGCCAAGCGCCTCGTATTCCTTCTGGTCCAGCAGGCCACCCTCTTGCGCCAGGGGCCAGAGCTTGCCGACCGCCTCGCAGGAGCTGCCGAAATAGCCCGGCAGTTCGGTGACGCCGGTCAGACCCAGCTTGTCGGGCGCATAGGGCGCGGCCACCGTCGCCATCTGCGCAAGGTTGCTGTTCAGCAGGCTGAGCTGGTCCTTGCCCAGCTGGCTGGCGTGGAAATCGGCGAAGGCGACCTTGCCGCCGGTCGCCTCGTTCACCGCATCGGCAAAGACCTTGCCGCCTTCCTGCCAAAGGTAATGGTTCTCGGGCCAGAGGTTCGAGAACTTGATGGTGGTGTCCTGCGCGGCCGCCCCTCCGGCCAGCGCCAGCGCGAAAAGCCCGGCCCAGGCCGGGCCGCGATAATTCGGCATGTCTTACCTCCCGTTGTCTTGTGCTTGATGGCGCCAGATTAGCAAGCAGGGAGCAGAAAAACGGTTTTATTTCCGTGCTATAGCAGGAAGCTATGGCACGGAAAGGCAGGCCCTGCGGGCCTCAGCCCCCCTGCGCCACGCCCCAGTCGCGCAGCACTTCGGCGGTATGGGCGCCGCGCGCGGGGGCCAGGCGCGCGATCCCGCCCGGCGTGCGCGAAAAGCGCGGGGCGGGCTGCGGCTGCTCGACGCCCTCGACCTCGACCAGCAGGGACCGGGCGCGGTTCTGCGGATGGCCCCCCGCCTCGTCCAGCGTCAGCACCGGCGAGAAGCAGGCGTCCGTGCCCCCGAACGCCGCCGCCCATTCGTCGCGGGTCCGGGTGGCGAAGATCGCCTCGAAGCGCGCGCGCAGGCCGGGCCAATGGGCGCGGTCGTTGCGATCGGGCAGCGTGGCGGGGTCGAGGTCAAGCACCGACAGCATCTGGTCGTAGAACCGCGCCTCGATGGCGCCCACGGCGACATATTTGCCGTCGCGGGTGGCGTAGCAGCCATAATAGGGCGCACCGCCGTCCAGCACGTTCGCGCCGCGCCGCGGGTCGAGCTGGCCCAGCTGGCGGAAGGCGTGGAACACGGTCAGCAGGCTGGAGACCCCGTCGACCATGGCGCAATCGACCACCTGCCCCTGGCCCGAGCCTCTGGCTTCATGCACCGCCGCCAGCAGGCCGAAGGCCAGGTAGACCCCGCCGCCGCCGTAATCGCCCAGCAGGTTCAGCGGCGGCACCGGCGGCCCGCCCGCCGGGCCGATGCGGTCCAGCGCCCCGGTCAGTGCGATATAGTTGATGTCATGGCCCGCCATCTGCGCCATCGGGCCTTCCTGACCCCAGCCGGTGGCGCGGCCATAGACCAGCCTGGGATTGACCTTCCGGCAATCCTCGGGACCGATGCCCAGCCGCTCGGCCACGCCGGGGCGATAGCCCTCGATCAGGATGTCGGCCTTGCCGACAAGTTCCATCAGCGTGGCGTGGCCCTCGGGGCTTTTCAGGTCCAGCGCGACCGAGCGCTTGTTGCGGTTGCGCAGGTCGTATTTGTCGGGCAGGTCCAGCCCCAGGTCGACCTCGGCCAGCCGGTCGATGCGCAGCACGTCGGCGCCCAGATCGCCCAGCAGCATGCCGCAGAACGGCGTCGGGCCCAGCCCGGCCAGTTCGATGACCTTCAGTCCGGCAAGCGGTCCCATGGCGCGTCCTCAGCCCGGATTTTTCTTCAGCATCATGCCGGTGCGGCGGAAGGTCAGCACCATCTTGTCGTCCTGGTTGAAGCTGCGGGTCTCGAACTCGACGATGCCGGCATGGGGGCGCGACTTCGACTCGCGCTTGGAGACGATCTCGGTCTCGCTGCGCAGCGTGTCGCCGATATAGACCGGGTTGGTGAACTTGACGTCATAGAAGCCCAGGTTGCCCTGGGTGGTGCCCAGCGTGGTGTCGGCCACGGTGACGCCGCAGGCCAGCGACAGGGTGAACAGGCTGTTCACCAGCCGGCCGGGATGGCCCTGTTCCTTGGAATAGACCTCGTCCATGTGCAGCCAGGCCGAGTTGTAGGTCAGTGCCGAGAACAGCAGGTTGTCCGCCTCGCAGACGGTGCGGGTGATGGCGTGGCGATAGATGTTGCCCACCTCAAGCTCTTCGTAATACTTGCCGGTCGCCAGTTCGGTATAGTTCACGCTCATGGGTTTTCTCCGCTTGGCCGGGGGTCAGATAACGCCCTGGGATTTCAGGTTTTCGATCTCGTCGGCGCCCAGGCCCAAAAGGCCCAGCACCTCGGCATTGTTCGCGCCCAGCGTCGGCGCAGGCCTGTCCAGCCCCACCGTCGAGCCGGACATGCGGATCGGGATGCCGCTGCCCACCGCGTCGATCTCGCCCGCTTCCGGGTGGACCAGCGGCACGATGGCGCCGCTTTCGCGCAAGGCGGGGTCGGCCATCGCCTCGCGCGCGGTGCGGACCTTGACGCAGGGCACGCCGCGGCTGGTGGCCAGGGCATGGATCACCTGTTCGGTGGTCAGGTTGCGGGTCCAGGCCTCGATCATCCCGTTCAGCGCATCGGCATTCACCGCCCGCGGCCCACGCGTGGCATAGCGCGGATCCTCGATCAGCTGCGGCTGGCCCATGGCCTCAAAGATCAGCCCGGCCCATTTGTCGTTCGCCGCCGCGATCGAGACATGGCCGTCGCTGGTCCTGAAGATGCCAAAGGGCGCCAACCGGGTCTGGTGGTTGCCGCTGCGCGCCGGAAAGCCCATGCGCTGGAACACGTCGAAATGCTCGAACGGCAAGAGCGAGGACAGGCAGTCCAGCATCGAGGTCATGACATGCTGGCCCTGGCCCGTGGCCTCGCGCTGGCGCAGCGCCGCCTGGATGCCGATCACCCCGTAAAGCGGCGCCAGCAGGTCGGCGATGGGTAGGCCGAAGCGGGTCGGCGGGCCGTCCTTGTCGCCGGTGGTGTCCATCACCCCCGACAGCGCCTGCACCACGATGTCCATGACCTTCAGCCCCGGATAGGGGCTGGGCCGCCCCATGCCGGTGATCGAGCAATAGATCAGCCGCGGATTGACCCCCTTGAGGCTGTCGTAATCCACGCCCAGCCGCTCGACCGTGCCGTCGCTGAGGTTCTCGACCACGATGTCGGACTGCTTGGCCAGTTCCTTGAAGAGCCGCAAGCCTTCGGCGGATTTCAGGTCCAGCGACAGGCTTTTCTTGGCCCGCGCCCGCGCCAGGATCGACAGCGACACGTCGCCTTCCTCCAGCGCGCCCAGGTGGATGCCGTCCTTGCCATAGAAGGGCGGGTTGAAGCGGGCGATGTCGCCGCCCTGAGGCGCCTCGATCTTGATGACCTCGGCCCCCAGCCCGGCCAGAAGCAAGGTGCAATAGGGCCCGGCCAGCGCCACGGTCAGGTCGAGGACGCGGATGCCCTCCAGCGGTCGGTTCGTCATCTTCTCCCCCTCCCCTTCCTGGCGTTCAGGCCGCGTATTCGCGGGCCAGCGCGATGATGTCGCGCGCGGTCTTCGCATGGGCGATGTCGATATGCTCGCCATCATACATGACCGAGGCCCGGCCTTGCGCCTGCGCCGCCTCCAGCGCGTCGATCATGCCCTGGTAGAAAGCCACCTCATCGGCCGTCGGCGTATAGGTGCGGTTGATGGTCTCGACCTGCATCGGGTGCAGCGCCAGCTCGCCCGACATGCCCAGCTGCCGGTCGAAGGCCGAGGCCTTGGCCAGCCCCTCCAGATCCTTGATCTGCTGCCAGATGCCGCCGATGGGCATTTTGCCGGCGGCGCGGGCGGCCATGACGACGCGGGACTTCATGTATTCCGACTCGCGCCCCTCGGGCGTCCAGACATATTTCAGCGCCCGGCCGACATCGGCGTTCTTGGCCGTCGCGCCGACGATCCCGGTCACGCGCGGGATCTGCGCGATCTCGTAGCAGAGCTGCATCGAGCGCGCCGTCTCCAACAGCGGGATCAGCCCGACCGAGCCGATGGGCAGGTTCGCCCGCGCCTCGGCTTCGGCGATCATGCAGGACGCCATATGCACGTCCTCGGGACCCCAGGGCTTCGAGATATAGATGCCCTCGACGCCCGGCTGCACCACGGCAAGGATGTCGTCCAGATCATAGATATGCGCGGTCCGGTTCACCCGCACCCAGATGCGCTGGCCTGCGGCGATCAGCGCGGGGATCTTGCGGGCGACCAGCTCGCGCGCGGCCAGCTTTTCGGCCGGGGGCACGCTGTCCTCCAGGTCCAGGATCAGCGCATCGGCGCCGGCATTGGCGCCCTTGTCCAGCATGGATTCCTTGTTGCCGGGCACGAACAGGAAGGAACGGATCGGTTTCATCGCGGCACCTCAATAGGATTTCGGCAGGCCCAGCTTGCGCTCGGCGATATTGGACAGGATCAGCTGCGGCGTGACCGGGGCGATATAGCCGATCCAGGCCTCGCGCATGAACCGCTCGACATGGTATTCCTTGGCATAGCCGAAGCCGCCATGGGTCAGGATCGCGGTGTTGCAGGCCTTCATGCAGGCCTCGGAGGCCACCAGCTTGGCCGCGTTCGCTTCCGAGCCGCAGGACAGGCCCTTGTCGTAAAGCTCGGCCGCGGCCAGCAGCATCAGGTTCGCCGCCTCGAGTTCCGCCCAGTTGCGGGCCAGCGGATGCTGCACGCCCTGATTCTGGCCGATGGGGCGGCCGAAGACCACGCGGTCCTTGGCATATTGCGTCGCCAGCTTCAGCACCGCCCGGCCGATGCCGACCTGCTCGGCGGCGACGAAGACGCGCTCGGCGTTCATGCCGTGGAAGATGTATTTCAGCCCCTTGCCTTCCTCGCCGATCAGGCTGTCCCTGGACACCGGCAGGTTGTCGATGAACAGTTCGTTCGTATCGACGGCGGCGCGGCCCAGCTTGTCGATCTCGCGGATGTCGACATAGTCGCGATCGAGCTTGGTATAGAACAGGCTCAACCCCTCGGAATGCTTCCTGACCTCCTCGATCGGCGTGGTGCGGGCCAGGATCAGCATGTGATCGGCCTGCTGCGCGGTCGAGATGAAGACCTTCTTGCCCGAGATCAGGTAATCGCCATTCGCCTGCTTCCGGGCCGCCACCTTCAGCTTGGTGGTGTCGAGGCCGGTGTCGGGTTCCGTCACAGCGAAACAGGCCTTGACCTCGCCCCGTGCAAAGGGCGGCAGCCAGCGCTGCTTCTGCTCCTCGGTGCCGAAATGCACCACCGGCTGCAGGCCGAAGATGTTCATGTGGATGGTCGAGGCCGCCGCCTGCCCGCCGCATTCCGCGACGGTGCGCAGGAACAGCGCCGCCTCGGTCACGCCCAGGTTGGCGCCGCCGAATTCCTCGGGCATGCAGATGCCCAGCCAGCCGCCATCGGCCACCGCCTGGAAGAACTCGTGCGGGAAGGCGTGGTCGCGTTCCTTCTTCAGCCAGTATTCCAGCGGGAAGTTCTCGCAGATCTTCTCTGCGGCATCGACGATCGCCTGCTGGTCGTCGGTCAGTAGATAGCCCATTGCCCTCTCTCCTCGGCGTGGCTCGATCAGGGTCCGATCAATTTTCTAACACTCATTAGGCACCTTGCCGTCCATGGGTCAACGAATCTCGGCGCCCTCGCCCGGCGCGAAAGGCTGCCCCGAGCCGTTCCATAGGTTCATGCTATGGCCAGACCCGCACCGATGCGGCGCAGCGGGATGATATTGCCTTGTAATTGCCTCCACCCCGGCACATCGGGCGCTTGCCATATGGAAATGTTATATCAGCAATCCACAACATATATTTGCATTATGCGGCGCCGCGATGCCATGACTGCTGGCGACAGTTCGCCCGATGCGGACACAGCTGGCACGGATCATCACCATGTTTGACCAACGCACCGACGAATATCAGGACATCCGCGATGCGGTCCGCGCGCTTTGCGCCGAGTTTCCCGACGAATACCACCGCAAGATCGACGAGGCCCGCGCCTATCCTGCGGAATTCGTCGATGCGCTGACCCGCGCCGGCTGGATGGCCGCGCTGATCCCCGAAGCCTATGGCGGCTCGGGCCTGGGCCTGACCGAAGCCTCGGTGATCATGGAGGAAATCAACCGCTCGGGCGGCAATTCCGGCGCCTGTCACGGCCAGATGTATGTCATCAACACGCTGATCAAGCACGGCTCCGAGGCGCAGAAGCAGCATTACCTGCCCCGCATCGCCACCGGCGAATGGCGGCTGCAATCCATGGCCGTGACCGAGCCGACCACCGGCTCGGACACCACCAAGATCAAGACAGTCGCGGTGAAGAAGGGCGACCGCTGGGTCATCAACGGCCAGAAGGTCTGGATCAGCCGGGTGCTGCATTCCGACCTGATCATCGTGCTGGCCCGCACCACGCCGGTCGAGCAATGCAGGAAGCCCTCGGAAGGCATGTCGATCTTCATCGTCGATGCGAAAGCGGCACAGGCGAACGGCCAGTTGGTCGTCAAGCCGATCCCGAACATGGTCAACCACGAAACCAACGAGCTGTTCTTCGACAACCTGGAAGTGCCCGAGGAAAACCTGATCGGCACCGAAGGCCAGGGCTTCAAGCACCTGCTCTCGGGCCTGAATGCCGAGCGGGTGCTGATCGCCGCCGAATGCATCGGCGACGGCTACTGGTTCACCGACCGGGTGGTGAAATACGTCAACGAGCGCGTGGTCTTCGGCCGCCCCATCGGCCAGAACCAGGGCGTGCAATTCCCCATCGCCGAGGCCTTCATCGAGGTCGAGGCGGCGAACCTGATGCGCTTCAAGGCCGCCGCGCTCTACGACGCCGACCAGCCCTGCGGCGCCGAGGCGAACATGGCGAAATACCTGGCCGCGAAATCCAGCTGGGAGGCGGCGAACGCCTGCATCCAGTTCCACGGCGGCTTCGGCTTCGCCAACGAATACGACGTGGAACGCAAGTTCCGCGAGACCCGGCTCTACCAGGTGGCGCCGATCTCGACCAACATGATCCTGGGCTATGTCGGCCAGCATGTCCTCGGCATGCCCAAGAGCTACTGATGGGCGCGCTTCCCCTTTCGGGGCTCACGGTCGTCGCCATCGAGCAGGCCGTCGCCGCCCCCTTCACCAGCTCGCGCCTGGCCGATGCGGGCGCGCGGGTGATCAAGATCGAACGGCCCGAGGGCGATTTCGCCCGCGGCTATGACGACGTGGCGCAGGGCCAGTCCAGCTATTTCGTCTGGCTGAACCGCGGCAAGGAATCGGTCACGCTGGACCTTGGCTCGGACGCCGGCAAGGCGGAACTGGCGCGGCTGCTGGAGGGCGCCGACGTGCTGGTCCAGAACCTCAAGCGCGGCGCGCTGGCCAAGCTGGGCTTTTCCTTCGAGCGGCTGGCGCGCGACTGGCCCCGCCTGATCACCTGCTCGATCACCGGCTATGGCGAGGACGGCCCGATGGCCGACCGCAAGGCCTACGACCTGCTGATCCAGGCGGAATCGGGCCTCTGCTCGATCACCGGCGGTCCCGACGAGCCGGCCCGCGTCGGCATCTCCATCGTCGACATCGCCACCGGCGCCACCGCCCATGCCGCCATCCTCGAGGCGCTGATCGCCCGCGGCGTGACCGGCAAGGGGGCGAATATCTCGGTCTCGATGTTCGACGTGATGGCCGACTGGCTGACCGTGCCGCTTCTGAACCACGAGGGCGGCAAGTCGCCGAAGCGGCTCGGCATGGCGCATCCTTCGATCGCGCCCTACGGCGTCTTCACGGCGCGGGACGGCGGGCAGGTGCTGATCTCGGTGCAAAGCGACCGGGAATGGCGCAAGCTGGCCGAGCTGTTCCTGGGCCGGCCGGAACTGGCGGGCGACCCGCGCTTTGCCACCAATGTCGCCCGCGTGGCGAACCGCGCCCAGACCGATGCCGTGGTGGCCGAGGGCTTTGCCCGCATGACGGCCGAGGGTGCCATCGCGGCGCTGCTTCAGGCCGAGGTGGCGCTGGCCTCGGTCAGCGACATGGAAAGGCTGTCGAACCACCCGCATCTGCGCCGCATTACCGTGGACACGCCGAACGGCCCGGTCCGCTATCCCGCCCCGGCCGCGATCTTCGCGGGCGAGGCCCGCCCCTACGGCGCGGTGCCGGCGCTGAACCCCCTCGATGCGGCCGCCCCGCGGCTGGCCGAAGAAGCAACAGGAGCAATTGCATGAGAATCCTCGTCCCCGTGAAGCGGGTGATCGACTACAACGTGAAGGCCCGTGTGAAGGCTGACGGGTCTGGCGTCGATCTTGCGAATGTGAAGATGTCGATGAACCCGTTCGACGAGATCGCGGTCGAGGAGGCGATCCGGCTGAAGGAAAAGGGCGTGGCCTCCGAGGTCATCGCCGTCTCGATCGGCGTCAAGCAGGCGGCCGAGACGCTGCGCACGGCCTTGGCGATGGGCGCCGACCGGGCCATTCTCGTCACCGCTACGGACGACGTGCAGCAGGACATCGAGCCCTTGGCGGTGGCGAAGATCCTCGCCGCGGTGGCCAAGGC
>NZ_VCBQ01000136.1:0-9867 GCF_006386455.1 Paracoccus sp. FO-3
GTGACCGAGGTCACGATCGTATAGAGACCCAGGGCCAGCAGGGTCGGGGCGGCGGCCATGGTCGGCATGTCCGGTGTCATGATTGCGGCCTCAGGAAACGGCTGACCATGGTGGTGATCAGCTTGCGGCTTTCCCCGAAGTCAAGCCCATCAGTCATCAAGGGCAGCATGGGAGCCGCGTCCAGCACCGCGACCAGAACCGCGCTGGTATGGCGGGGATCGAGGCTTGGGTCGACCTCGCCACGCGCCTGACCGGCGGCCAGAGCGGCGGTCAGCAGATCGCCGATACCGTCGGTATTGTCCTTCAGAATGGTATGGATGCGCGGGTTGCGCCCTGCCTCGGCCAGAAGTTCGAACAGGATGCGGCAATGGGACAGGTCGTCCCAGCCCGACATGCTCCAAAGCTCTGACAGCAGCACGGTCGCGGTCGGCGTTTCCTGGCTATGGCCGCCGAAATGACCGTGCAGCGCGGCAAGGTAATCGTCGGCCATCTGCTCGATGATCGCCTCCTTGCTGGGGAAATAATGGTAAAGGTGACCGGGGCTTATCCCCGCCTCCTTGCAGATCATCGAGATCGAGGCGCCCTGAAGCCCATGGCGCAGGAAACAGCGATGCGCGGCGGCGAGGATCTCCTGCCGTTTTCCCTTGTGCTGTTCGGGGTCGATCTTGCGTGCCATAAGGCGCCTCCGGTTTAATAGTGCGGACGCTCTATTTATCTCTTGACCGCCCGGCCAAGATGATAGAGTGATGCCTCTATCTATTGTGCCGCCACCGCCCGGTCCAGCACAAAGCAGGGGGGCAGCGGCCATCTTTCCGCGAGGTATCATGGACAAACCGATCCATCTGCTGACACAGGGGCTGGCGCTGCTGCTGGCCGCGTTCTTCCTGTTTGGGGCCTGGGGAAATCTGTTTCTCTCGCCCGAAAACGAGGCCGCCTATGCCGCCTGGGGCTATCCGGGCTGGTTTCACTATGTGACCGCACTTTGCGAACTGGTTGCGGCCATCCTGCTCGCGCGCACCGCGACCCGCCCCTATGGCGCGGGGCTTGGAGCGGCGGTGATGGCGGCGGCGCTGCTGACGACCCTGATCCACGGCGATTACGGCCATTCCGCAGCACCCGCCGTGGTGCTGGCGGTCGCGCTCGTCGTGTTTGCCATTTCGCTGACCCACAGGCCCGCCACGGCCTGAACCTTACCCCGGAGTCCCCTTCATGAGCCCGAATTTCCACCCGGCCGATGTGGCCGGTTCTGCAAGCATGCCTGATGATCCGCGTGACGGCTGGTCCGATCTGCTGTCCGGCCGGCATCTGGCCATCGTCACCGTCATGGCCAGCGGCATCCTGCTTTATGCGATGAACCTTTACTTCACCGCGGCGCTGATGCCCTTGATCGTCGCGGATATCGGCGGGCAGGCCTATTATGCCTGGGTCACCACCGGCTTCGTCATCGCGGCCATCGTGGCCTCGCTGTTTGTCAGCCGGTTGCTTGACAGCAGGGGGCCGGCCAGCGCCTATCTGATTGCCTTCGTCACCTTCGCGCTTGGCGCTGCCGGCAATGCCATCAGCCCGACGATGGAGATCCTGATCGCCGGACGGATCGTTCAGGGCCTGGGCGGGGGGCTGCTGGCCGGGCTTGGCTATGCGGTGATTGGAACCCGCCAGCCTCCGTGAAACATGATTTCCGGCCCCCGCCGGTTGCACCAGAGGCATAACCCGGTCCCTGCGATCAGTCCCCGGCAACCCGGACCGGCGATGTAGCCGCCGGACAGATAACCGGCATGGAGAAGAAGAGGTGATCATACTGACCAGCCCGGCATCACCTGCAGCATGGCAGCAGGCAGAACCATAAGCAGGACGACATTCTGCGCCCGGCAGGCTGTCCCGCCTCTGGCGAGCTACATTCCGGCCAGCCCGGTGCGGTGCTCCTTCAATGTGGCTGGAACCTGGACCTGGGCAAGACCGCAGAAGGTGATGGGTTCACGCTCGGCCTGTTGCCGGGATTTGCATCCGCGCAGCCGATCCGGCGATGCCTTCTGCGCTACGAGCACGGACAGGTTACCAGAACCTGCCGCAATAGCGCTCCCGGATCATGACCGGGGCGAGATCCTGACCGTCCGGCAGCCGGCAGCTTCCGATATGCCGGTCGTGGCTGCTGGGGCCGTTCAGGGCGCAGGTCAGGGTGAGGGTCTGGTTGGAAACCAGTTCGCGCGTCCGGGCCGTGGCGGTCTGCCCCTCACGGGTGTTGCGCTCGACGCAATCGAGCGAGCCGAAGCGGATCGGTATGCCAGCCACCTCGATCGTGTCGCCATCGCGGATATGCGTCACCGGCCCCTCGACGGTTTCCATCGCGGTAAGGCCGGGCAAGTGCCCGAGATATTCGGGAAAGCGTTCGATGACGAAGAACCCGAGGCTCAACGCGGCTGCCATCGCGCCGAAGACCCTGCCCGGTGAAACCCAGTTGGTCCGGGCGGAGCCGCCTGTTCTGGCCCGGTTCCGCGATGTCCGGTATCGGCGAGGAGGTTGTCTTCTGCTCATGGGGCGGGGTCTATCCGGCCCTGCCGGTCTGCACCACGTCTGATGCCTGCAATTGCCCCGATAGCCAGTCTGCATTAAACCTGTGGCATAACAACGGGGGATACCGATGACCGATATCGATCTGACCGCCTTGTCGCTTGCCGAATTGAAGCAGCTGGAAAAGAACGTCGCCAAAGCGATTTCCAGCTTCGAGGACCGCCAGAAGGCCGAGGCATTTGCAAAAGTGAACGCGCTCGCCAATGAACTTGGCTTCCCTCTGACCGATCTGGTGGGCTTTGCCCCGGCGCGGAAACGGTCCGAGTCTGTCGCCAAATACCGCCACCCGGAAAACCCGGAGATCACCTGGTCGGGTCGAGGCCGCAAACCGGCATGGATCGCAGATGCACTCGTCGCCGGGAAAACCCTTGAGGACTTCGCGATCTGATCGGAGAAGTGCGGTTTGTCCCAGCTTTACAACGCCGTTCGCCTGCACGTGTCACTTGCGGAAATCGAGCCGCCGATCTGGCGGCGGCTCGTCGTTCCGGCCGAGTGGACGCTGGATAAACTGCACCTTGTTCTCCAGGCTGCCTTCAGCTGGACCGACAGCCATCTGCATGAGTTCCGCATCGGCGGGTTGCGCTATGGCGACCTCGACTTGCTCGATGACGGATATGGCGGGCCGAGAGTCTTCGACTACACCGAGGTCCGGCTGGCGGATTTTGTCGGGCGAGATGCCGCCTTCACCTATCTCTACGACTTCGGTGACGACTGGCACCATGTCATCAGGATCGAGGAATGGCTGTCGCTCGATCCGGTGCCCTGCCATGCCGAATCCCTCGAAGGCGCTCGTGCCCGGCCACCAGAAGACGTCGGCGGTCCGTGGTCATATGGCGATTTCCTGGAAGCGATCCGCGATCCCGAACACGATGATCACAAGGCGAACCTCCGCTGGGCGGGTGGGCATTTCGACCCAGAATGGTTCGATCTCAATCTCATCAACAAGGATCTGCGCAACACGTTCCGTGCCAATGTACGACGGCGCCTGCACCAGCCGAAGCCAGTGGTGTAGCGCGATGTGGTCAACGGTGCGGTGGTTGCATTTTCTGACGATACGGGCGGAAAGCCGGCTGACGGCGGTGCGACATGGCAGACGCTGCGATGGGGCGAAGCGGGCCGACGCTGCGAAATGTATGGAGGTTCGTTTCTAATGGCTATTGATTATTGCGCAGCAAAGCAAAGGGGGTAGCTGGTGGCCGGCGAACGTATTAAGCATCTCGAGTTCATTACCCAAGCCATCGGCCGTATGGCCCAGAACTCCTTCGTCGCGCGCGGATGGTGCGTCACGGTCACGAGCGCGCTGTTGGCGATCGCCATCGAGCGCTCGGAGGCGCGGCTCGTATTTCCAGCTGTACTTGCGATCGCCGTCTTCGCAGCGATCGATGTCTTCTATCTTCGGCAGGAGAAACGCTTTCGGGAACTGTACGATACGGTCCGCGAGACGGGTGACGAGCAGATTAGTTTTGCGATGTCGCCGCCGCCGGACTGTGTACCCCTACGCGATGCCGCGTTTTCACCGATTATTATGCTGCTGTACGGGGGTATGCTGTCGGTCGCGCTGGTCGCGGCCGTCGTGATCGGGACGGCTGACTACCCGAACGAATCTATCGAGGCACTGGCCAATGATCCGAACACTTAAGCTCTTTGTCGTCGGGCCACACGATGAAGCACGTTACAACCTCATCCGCGAGTACATCAAGCGCGTTGTCAACGAGCGGGCTGATGCGGACGAAATCAAACTGTCGGTGACCGTCCCAACCGACAACACTCGCTCGGACGACTTCAACGACTGGATTTTTGGGCAGATCGACAGCTGCGACCTTCTGGTGGCCGATCTGACCGGCTTCAACCCGAACGTCATTTATGAAGTCGCCTTCGCCCACACCCTCGGCTTGCCTTGTGCGTATCTGCGCTTTGACGAACCGTCCATCGGACAGCTTGATGAGACCGAGCAGGACAAAATCGAGCACTATTTCAAACTCAGCCTCATACCGCGCGTCACGGTTGAAGAACTGAGCAGCGGTCAGAGCACGGGCTTCAACAAGCAACTCGGCGCGGTTCTTTCAGGATCGCCGGCAATAGGTGAGACGATCCTATCAAACTATTATCGAGGTGTTGCCCCGATCGATGCTGAGTTCGTCAGGGGCCTTGCGGAAGGGTATTATCGCAACTTCCTCGGTCCCGTCCTTACCTGCGAGCTTCCTGAAGAATATTCACTTTATCGACTGCGTATTTTGATACCCGACACTTTCGAACTTCCTGATTCGGATGTTCGTCGGGCAGCAAGCAGCGAACTCGGGAAAGGGCGAACCGATCTGACTTCGAACTCCCTTGGACGGCAACTTGGGGTATCCCACGCAAATAAGCCCACCACGCCAAACTGGTTCAAGAGAATAGTTCTTGGTCAGAAACTTCGAAGCAGACCTGAAGTCGAGTATTTTTTCGACATTCCGACAACCCTTCTTACAATCACGAAAAGCTTCAAGTACCGCAAAGTTATGCAAGCCCCATATTTCTCTGACGTTGATCGAGATCGCATGACTGATCGCCTTGCACGGCGTTTTGTAGCAGTGTTGTGGGAGCTTATCTTCGAGAATCGCGACCAGGTTGAATGGCCGCTAGATCAATTCGACATTGTCTGGTTGAGCAAAGTAATCGGGCCGTGGTCGGACAACGAGGCGCTGATGAATACTGACCCGCTAAAGCGACCGAATGCGATCCCTGCGGCACCTCCCAGGAACGGGGAACAAACATGACCGGTTTCGCATGGACTTACCAACCAAGCGGCTTGGGCCTGCGCCAGGACGAGTTCTCGATCCAAGGCAGCTTTCGAGATGATCCGCATTTCTATCTGCGCCGCGATTACAGGGAACCACGGGTCCTGACGGACTTCAACTTCGGAGCTCTGGGCGACGAACAGATATGCACGCTACTTGCGGAGTTCCTTTCGAAGAGTGGGGGATTGCAGCCTCCGACGGTAGCCGTCACCGACATCGCTCGTCAAGGCGACGAAAAGCATATCGTTGTCGCACGCTATGACCGTACCGTAGAAGCCCTCAAGAACGCGATTATCGCGATGGGCTTCGACGTACAGAATGCGCAGCTCGACCAGAAACACGGGCGCTTCAATGCGATCGTCCAGCTCACTGAGCGGGCAAATGACCGGTAAGCGTCGCTGCACCGGCTACCCGAACTCGTATGGGGAGGGCGCGGCGACCGCTCATAAATCGGAACTGTTGCGCCTAGAACCTAGCATGAATGAAGATGCTCGCCTACCCCAACACTGAGGGCTTGTGCTGCGTAGGGGTGTGGACAGAGTGGCTTGGAACGGGTGATCGCAGCTTCGAGCGGTACCTGCGCGATACAGTGCACGATTTCTTCTTCGGCCAGTGGTTCTACGAGCAGAACCCCCAGCTACCCGAACGAGAGCGCTGGCCTTTTGGTGAACGGTCGCACGGAAGGCTCGGACTTCTAGAAGGTCTTGGCGCCATGCTCGATATGCCGGCTACCGATGCGGCAGTATACCCAGCGCTTCACTATCTACTTGAGGAAGCCGTAATCGGACCGAACGCCCTCTGCCCTTGCGGGTCGCAGCGACGCTTCAAGCGCTGCCATCGTGCGCATTTGTGGCGGGCTCGCAAGCAGATCGATTTGGTGACTATCCGAGAAGCGATCGACCATCTCAGGCTCTACACATAGAGTGAGACTATCTCGTCCGTGGCGTGTTGCAGCCTTCAACAGGCTTTGTTAAATAAAGGCTGTAGGATTTATTTTGTGAATTCAGGGTGATAGCTGGACATCATGAGCGGACCCATCCCGCTGAACTACAAGACCAACAACAGGCTGACCTATAACGAAGTGCTGAAGCAGCGTGGCTGCCTGACTGTCTGGTTCGATCCGGATATGGTGTGGGTGCCGGCACCGACCGGCACGAATGGCGGCAATTTATGTGGCGATCAAGATTTCGGATCGAGCCCTATCGATGTGACCCATTCACGCAAGATGCGGGCATACTGTCGCGTCGACAGATGCGCACTGTGGTGGAGACGGCTGGGCCAGAGGTACTCCAGCCCAAGCATCTCCGGATCGGCGATCCAGCGTTCAAGCGACTGGCGTGTCGTTTCGGTGATCTCGAAGCGGACCGGTTTGCCCGTCTTGCTCTGGGTGACCGAGGCGCGCTCCTTCACCCTCCCCGCTGCGAAAACGTCCCGGACCTTCAGGCAGACCAAGTCGCAACCCCGAAGTTTGCTGTCGACCGCCATGTTGAACAACGCTAAGTCGCGTCGGTTGTCCGCCATCTCAAGGCGGACGCGGATCGACCATACGTGTTTCGGCAGCAGGGGGCGCTTCTGGCCGATGATGCGCCCCTTGTTCCAGGCGGGACGTTCGGGCCGGATCACAGGAAGATAGTTGGCGGACATGGTGTTACCTCCTGTCCTCCAGCCCCGCCCTGACTTCGGATGATCCGACAAGTCGATGGTACCAGAAAGATGTCCGAGTCGCCCCACGCAGCCTCGCGGGCGGAAAGCGGCCTGGGAGGTTGCGGCATTGCATCTGCAGCAATCGGCGATAGTGGCCACTCGGACTCGCTCGAAGAGCGACACAACGCGCAGCTGCCGGAAATTGCTCCGCACCTGTCGACACCCAGCGTCTTGATCAGCCTGCGAAGGGGATCGGACCCATTCGGAAGAACGTCCCAAAGGGCCAAAGGGTGATCGGCGGGCAGCGCAAGAACGATACGATCCTCGGCCAGAATCCGGTGCTGTAAAGGCAGGTCATTGCGCAGCAGATAGGCGACGCCGATGTCAATTTCTCCTTTATGAATAAGGATATATTGTGCCTCGGTCAGATGTGCGGCCAGCCGCAGATCGCAGCGGGGATGGGTGCGGCGAAACCCGCTGAGCGCCGACGCCATCGCCGGAAACATCATCGCCGCGCTGTTGAAGCCGATGCGCAGTGTCATATCCTCATCCGCTCGGTTCAGTTCGAACCGGCGGATCGCGCGGTCAAGGCCGGCCATCAGATGGGCGGCGTCGGTCAGGAAATCGGCACCCGCCGACGTGCAGCGAATGCCGGTGGACAGCCGCTCGAACAAGGGGCCGCCAAGTTCCGCCTCGACCTCGGCAATCCGCCGCGACAAGGCGGATTGTGCGATACCCATCCGGTCACCCGCCCTGTGCAGGCTGCCCGCGTCCCGTGCCGCCAGCAGATGCGGCAGGTTGCGCAGGATCAGTTGCAGGCGCGATCCGTGGCGGGCAGAGGTGGGTTCGTGTGGCATTGCGGGCGTCTCCTTCTGGTCCGCAAGCCTAAGGCGCAGGGGGCCGCGCAGGATACCTAATTCGGACGATGCCATGCCGTAGCGAGATCACGAAGCTTTTCCCAAACAGCCGAAGCCGCAATATGAGAACCCGATGCGACCGATTTATCTTTCCTATCTGACAGCGCCTGTCGATGACCCGTTCGAGGCGCTGCGTATCGCGGCAGGTGCCGGATATGCCGGGTTGGGCCTGCGGCTATGCGATCCGGCGACCGGCATGGCGGCCTCGCCGCTGGTCGGAAACCCGACGCTGTGCCGACGTTTCGCGGCCGGCCTGAAGGACGCGGGGCTGAGCGTCCCCGAGGTCGAGGCCCGGGTCCTGATGCGCGGGCCGGACCCGCAGATCGCCCCCGAGGTGCTTGAGGCCGCCGCCATGCTGGGCCGACCCTGCGTTATCGCGGTCGCGGACCAGCGCGGCGCGATCGAGCCCACCGAAGTGCGCGACCGCTTCGCAGCCCTCTGCAGCGAGGTCGCGGCCTTTGGTCTGGAGGCCGGGTTCGAGCCTATCGCCCATCGCGCCGCCGGGACGCTGGACCAGGCGCTGGAGATCATCTCGGGTGCGGGGCCTAGCGCAAGGCTGGTCCTGGACGCGCTGCATCTGCACCGCATGTGCATCGGTGCGGATCGTCTGGCCCGGGTCGACCACACGCTGATGCGGGTGTTTCACGTCTGCGACGCCCCGCCGATCCCGGCCGATCTGGCCGGCCATATCGATCACTCGGCGCGCAATCGTCTGCTTCCTGGCGACGGCGTTCTGCCGCTGCCGGACTACTTGCGCGTCTTGCCCCCGGACATGCCGGTTGCCTTGGAAATTCCCATGATGCGGATGCAGGAGACCGTCCCACCCGCCCAACGCGCGCGCATGGCAATCGCGGCGACATTGGCGCTGCTCGAAAAGGAATATCGCTAATGACCGAACCTGACACTCTGGCGGAGAGCGTGCGCTTCGCCCTGCGGCGGCTGGCGCAGACCGTCGCCGTGATTTCGATGCGCCACGAGAACCGGCGTATCGCGATGGCCGCGACGGCGCTCAACAGCCTCAGCCTCGATCCGCCAGCGATGATGGTTGCCGTGAACCGAACTGCCTCGATCTACCCGGCATTGTCTGCCGGCGGGCGGTTCTGCATCAATATCCTGGCCGAGGGGCAGGAGGCTGTCGCCCGTGCCTGCGGCGGTGCCCTGAAGGGCGAGGATCGTTTCGGCGTTGGCATCTGGCGGGACCTGGCCGGCGTGCCGGTGCTGGAGGGCGCTCAGGCGCGCTTGCTGTGTCAGCAGGACGGTTTTATGCATTACGGTTCGCATGGGGTGTTCGCCGGCAGGGTTCTGTCAGTAGAGATGTCCGAAGAGATCGCGCCATTGATTTATGCCGATAGTCGATTCTCTGGATTGCATTTTCCCGACGTTGGTGTGGTCTGAAACTCCGGTGCGAATTCGGAAGGCCTGTTTGATAATATGGCAAAGGCGCACGCCTCTATGCGAGACCGCGGGCAATGCCGAGGCCGTCTGCCGACGCCTCGACCTTATCGAGGCGCGGATGCTGATGCGCGATGCACCGCGGATCTGGGGCTTTGCGCCGCCTGCCGGGCGGACATGCCCGACCGGAGCAGAAAGCGCCCTCCCGTGCAGATGAATTGCCTTGCGGCCGGGGTGATAGCTATGAGAGCCGTGTGAGGGCGGTGGTTACCGCCGATTGTATAGCGTGCAAGCAGCGGATGCGTACAAGCACACTCGGCCGGTCATCACAGCTGGGCGCAGCTGGGGTGATATATTGCTGACGGAGGGCGCGATAAGGCCAGGACGATCCGCGCATATCAGAATGTCTTTCACAGGTAGGGAGCGCGGAGGCGCATCTTCTGGAGGAATACAGGGAAGAAAAATATGTTGCGTATCAACAGTCCCCCGTCATGGGAGCGCCCGGTTCAGTGGCCGGAAACCGGTTTGCCTTTCGATCTCAAGGCGGTCCGTTATGTCCTGGCCGCCGC
>NZ_VCBQ01000137.1:0-9808 GCF_006386455.1 Paracoccus sp. FO-3
GCCGAGGCCATGCCTCGCGCCGAGGCCCTGCGGATCGTGGCGCAGGCGCTGGCGCAGGTCGCCGGGGGCGAGGCGCCGACGCTGGCCGATGCGCTGGCGCGACTGGCCCCCGGCCGCGACTGGGCCAAGGCCCTGAGGCCCGAGAACCTGACCGGCGCCGCGCCCCGGCAAGCGCGCGCCGCACGACCGATCTGAACAATGCAACGGGAGGAAACCATGAAAACCCTGATCCTGTCGGCCATCGCCTCGCTTTCGCTGGGTGGCGCGGCATGCGCCGCCGATGTGACGCTGCGCGTGCATCACTTCCTGTCGGCCGATGCGCCGATGCAAACCGAGATCCTGATCCCCTGGGAAAAGGCCGTCGAGGAACAGTCGGGCGGCCGCATCGACGTGCAACTGTTCCCCTCGATGCAATTGGGAGGCAAGCCGCCGCAACTCTTCGACCAGGCGCGCGACGGCATCGTGGACATTTCCTGGACGCTCCTGGGCTATACGCCCGGTCGCTTCCCCGTGGCAGAGGTGTTCGAACTGCCCTTCGTCTCCGGCACCGCCGTCCAGACCACCGCCGCGCTGCAAGAGTTCCAGGCGAAATACCTGGGCGACGAGATGGCGCAGGTGAAGCCGCTCTTGCTGCATGCGCCGGCGGGCTACAAGTTCCACATGCGCAGCGGCCCGATCACCGCGCTGGCCGATCTCAAGGGCAAGAAGATCCGTGCCCCCTCGCGCGCGATGACCGACGCGCTGAATGCGCTTGGCGCGACTGCCGTGGGCATGCCCGTGCCCGAGGTCGCGCAGGCCCTGACCACCGGCGTGATCGACGGCGCGCAGATCCCGTGGGAGGTCGTGGGTTCCCTGCGGGTCGACGAGATCACCAATGCCCATAGCGAAATCGGGGTCGAGAACGGCGGCGTTTCCACCGCGGTCATGGCGCTGGTGATGAACCGGGCCAAATACGACAGCCTGCCCGACGACCTGAAAAAGGTGATCGACGACAATTCCGGCGCCAATCTGGCGGTGCTGGCCGGCGCCGCCCTGGACCGGGTCGAGGCCGAGGAAAGGCAGAAAGCCCTGGACGCGGGCGCGCAGATCAACGTGATCCCGGCCGAGCAGATGGAGGAATGGCGCGCGGCGGTGCAGCCGGTGGTGGACGGCTGGGTCAAGGCCATGGACAGCCGCGGCCTGGACGGGCAGGCGATGCTGGACGATGCGCGCGCCATGCTGGCCGCGGCCGGCGCCGAGTAGGGGGAGGCGAGGGCGAGATGACCGAAGCCGAACCCCTGACCGAACAGCCCCATCCGGTGCCGGTGCCCGGCTGGCTCGTCGCCCTCTGCCGCTGGTTTGCCGCCATCGGGGGCGCGGCGCTGCTGGCGATGATGCTGATGACCGTGGCCAGCGTCACGCTGCGCTCCGTTCTCGGCTGGCCGATCCCCGGCGATTTCGAGCTGGTCGAGGTTCTCTCGGCCATCACCGTCTTCTGCTTCCTGCCCTGGTGCCAGGTCATCGGCGGCAATGTGCTGGTCGATTTCTTCACCATGAAGGCCGGCCCGCGCACGAACCACGCGCTCGAGGCTCTGGGCGACCTGGTCTATCTGGCGATCGGGGTGCTGCTGACCTGGCGGCTGTGGCACGGGGCGGTCGATTTCTACAGCTATGGGGAACAGACCATGATCCTGCGCATCCCGATCTGGTGGAGCTTCATCATCGCCATGCCAGCGATGGCGCTGCTGATCGTGACCACCTTCTTCACCCTGATCGGCCATATCGGAAAGGCGCGCGCATGACCGGGATCGCCGCCGGGCTGACGGGTTTCGCGGTGCTTCTGGCGCTGATGGCCATCCGTATTCCGATCGCCGTGGCGATGCTGGCGACCGGCATCGTCGGATACGGGCTGGTCAGCGGCTGGATGCCGCTGCTCGCCTTCCTCAAGACCAACACCTATTACCAATTCTCCACCTATTCGCTGTCGGTGATCCCGCTTTTCGTACTGATGGGCGAATTCGCCACCCATGCCGGGATGAGCCGGGCGCTTTACCGTGCCGCCGCGGCCTTCATGGGTCATCTGCGCGGCGGGCTGGCCATGGCCTCGGTCGGGGGCTGCGCGGCCTTCGGCGCGATCTGCGGCTCGTCGCTGGCCACCGCCGCGACCATGGGCCAGGTCGCGCTGCCCGAGATGCGGCGCTACAACTATTCGGGCGCGCTGGCCACCGGCTCTCTGGCGGCCGGCGGCACGATGGGCATCCTGATCCCGCCCTCGGTGATCCTGGTGCTTTACGCGCTGATGACCGAACAAAGCATCGCCAAGATGTTCGTCGCCGCCATGGTGCCGGGGGTGATCGCCGCGCTCGGCTATATGCTGGCGATCGCCGTCTTCGTGCGCCGCCGCCCCGAGGCAGGCCCGGCCGGCCCCCGCGCCAGCTGGTCCGAGCGGCTGGATTCGCTGAAGGAAACCTGGTCGATCATCCTGATCTTTGCGCTGGTGATCGTCGGCATGTATCGCGGCTGGTTCACCCCCACCGAGGCCGCGGCGGTCGGCGCCTTCGGGGCCTTCGTGCTGGCGGTGCTGCATGGCGGGCTGCGGCTGAAGGGGCTGGTCGAATGCCTGCAAGGCACGGCCCGGACCTCGGCCATGATCTTTCTGATCATGCTGGGGGCCGAGATGTTCAACGCCTTCCTTTCCGCCACGCAGACGCCCATGCTGGCCTCGCAGATGATCGTCGAGGCGGGGCTGTCGCCGATGATGGTTCTGGTCGCCATCCTGCTTCTCTATCTGGCGATGGGCTGCGTGATGGATTCCATGTCCATGCTGCTGCTGACCATCCCGATCTTCTATCCGATCATCGCGGGGCTGGATTTCGGCATGGGCCGCGAGGACACGCTGATCTGGTTCGGCATCCTGGCGGTGGTGGTGGTCGAGGTGGGGCTGATCACCCCTCCGGTCGGGATGAACGTCTTTGTCATCAACGCGATGGCCAAGGAGGTGCCGATGTGGGAAAGCTTCAAGGGGGTCATGCCGTTCCTGATCTCGGACCTGCTGCGCATCGTGTTGCTGGTCGCGTTCCCGGCGATCACGCTGGGGCTGGTGCGAGCGCTGGGATAGCTGCCCGCCCCTGGCGCGCCGGTCCGGTCGCGAAGACCGGGCCGCGCCGTCCCTCGCCCGTGCCGCCCGGCCCGGCGGGGGATGTTTCGAACGCTTCCCCGTTCGAGCCAGCCGCTTTCCCGCCGATGCCGGTGCCGATCCGGCCAGGCGGAGCGCCGGACGATTTCCTGTCCGCTTCCATTGCGGCGAGTCTGATCGTCGAGGCCTTCGGTCCCCCGCCCGCTTTGCCCCCTTGCGGGCGCGGGCAGCGACCATCCGGTCGGATCAAGCCTGTCCAGCGAAAGCCCCGTTCCAGAGCCAGGCTCGATGCGGAAGACCGGGCGGCTGGGCGGCCGCGTTGAAAAACCGGTCCGCGCGGCGAGGGGCTTGCTGCCTGATTGCCGGGCCGTTTGAGAGCAAACCAGCCCAGGCAGGCCAGTCGCGCAAGCGCCGCCGCCTTGCCGTCGGCTCCGATTGCGGGGCGGCCGTGATCCGCTGCGGCCGCCTTGCCCTCGGGCCGGGCCTGTGCGCCGGACATCCCCGATCGGCAACATTCGCGCCGGCTGTTTCGGCCGCGGGCTCGTCGCCTGCCAGCAGAGCCAGCGGGCCGTTCTTCGGCGCGGATGCATCGCCTTGCGGCCTGACTCGGGCGCCGGCAGGACTGCGCTTGCGGCGATCAGGATGAGCCTGGGAATCAGGCCGGTAATGTCCATTGTTTCTCCCACGCCCGATTGGCCTGGGACTTGAGTTGGCCAGGGATGTCGCGCTTGGCGGCCGCCGCCTATTCCGTTCCCGGCGGGCTTGTCCCCGACCGGCTGCGCGTATTTCTTGCCGCCATCCCGCCCGAGCGCATCGCCGGGGTCGAACTCGCCGAATTCGAGATGCCGGGGACGGCGCAGGCGGCCATTGCGACCATCCTGGACATCGTCGGTCCGCTGCTTCCCGCCGGGCGATGAGCTTGGGCTAGCCGGCTTGCAGCCGGGCGAAGGCGCCCGAGACCCAGCGCGGCAGGATCTCCTCTCCGGTCAGCGGCGCGAGGGGGATGTCGTTGCATGCCGGATCGACCCAGCGTGCCTCGGCGATCTCGGCGCCGGGGACGATTTCGACCCCCTCCGGCAGATGCAGCGGGAACAGGTCTGCCGGCCGGGCTCGTTCGCTGCCCTCTGCGACCCGGCACCTGCGCCAAGCGCGAGTTGCCGCTGAGCCAGAGCCTCCGGCATCAGAACATTCTCGGCAACGTCCATGCTGGGCGGCTGGTCTGGGAGGCCAAGATTGCCCGCCGCCGCGTGGTGTTGGAAATCTCGGGGGCCGGCTGGATTCACGGCCTCAACCTCCTTGCGCCGGACCGCGGTCCTTAAGGCTGCACGGTCGGCGACACCTGGGCCTGGGATACGCCGGCGGTCATGGACAGCCGGCTGACGCGCCACCCGCGGCATCGCGCAACGCATCGGCCACCGCGATCACCGCCCGGTCGTTGCGGCTTTCCGGCAGCATCCATGCCGTCACCGACAGGCCCAACGGAACCGGCCGGCCGAAGGGGGCGACAAGCGTGCCGCTGTCCAGATGCCCCTGCACCAGGGATTGCCGGCCCATCAGGACTCCGGCGCCCGCCAGCGCCTGCTGCACGGCGACCGCATACAGCGAAAAGCCGGGGCCGGTGGGAACGACCGCGCCGTCCGGCATCGCCGCCTTGGCCCAGATCCGCCAGTCCTGCCAGACCACGTCCGAGATGCAGATCACCCGGCCCAGATCGGCGGGCTCGGCAAGGCCTTCGGCCAGGGCGGGCGTGCAGACCGGCAACAGCATCTCGTCCCACAGGTTGATGCGGTCCGGGCCAGGCCGGGCATAGAACAGGCACAGGTCGAAGGGCGTGCGCTTGAGATCCGGCGGATCCTCCAGCGCCGTGACCGAAATGTCCACCTGTGCCAGCGCCGCACGTAGGGCGGGCAGGCGCGGTGCAAGCCACAGCTGCGCCAGGGCCGGCGAGGTGACGACATGGACCCGGCGCGGCGCGGCATGGCGCCGAAGCTCGCGCACCGCATGGCCAAGGGCATCGAAGGCCGCGATGAAACCCGGCGCGACGCGCTGCCCCAGCGGGGTCAGCCGGACGCCATGCGCCCGGCGCTCGAACAGGGCGGCGCCATAGTCCGCCTCCAGCGCCTTGATCTGGGCGGTGACGGCCCCCGGCGTCACCATCAGCTCGTCCGCCGCCTGCCGGAAACTGCCAAGCCGCGCCGCCGCCTCGAAGGCGCGCAGGGCGTTCAGGGAAGGCATCCTGCTGAAAGGCGGCGAAACCGGCATGATCCCCAGACTCAGATTTTCTGATCCTTGTATAGTGGAAAACTGATTTGCGGCAAGCGCGGCCGCCATGGAAATCCTGCCCCGTGAACAGATCGCACCGCCTTGGGCGGATGCGCCACCCGGCAGGAAAGAGGACCGCCATGAAGATCTCGGCCATCGAGCTTTACGAATACGACCTGACCTATGCCCATGGCACCTATGCGATGTCCAAGGGCCGCTCGGCCAGGCAGCAGCCCTCGAACCTGGTACGGGTCGTCACCGACGACGGCATCGAGGGCTGGGGCGAGGCGGCGACGCTGTCGGGGAACTACCTGCCGGTTTTTGCCGCCGGCACCCGCGCAGCGCTGCGCGAGCTGGCGCCCTTGCTGATCGGCCAGGATCCGCGCCGGACCAGTCATCTGCAGCGGCTGATGTCGAGCGTGCTGATGGGCCAGGCCAATGCCAAGAACGCTTTCGACGTGGCCTGCTGGGACATCTTCGGCAAGTCGGTCGGCCTGCCGATCTCGGCGCTGATCGGCGGCGTGCTCAGCACCGAGCTGCCGATCTTCGAGGCGGTGCCGCTGTCCTCGGTCGAAGACAGCATCGCCTATGTCCAGAAACGCAGCGCCGAGGGCACCCTGCGCTACCAGATCAAGATCGGCGACGATCCGGCCAGGGATGCCGCGCGCGCCCGCGCCATCGCCGAGGCCTTCCCCGAGATCTTCTTCTTCGTCGATGCCAATGCCGGCTATACGCTGCTGGAAGCGCAGGTCGCGATGCGCGCGCTGGACGACACCGGCATGTTCTTCGAGCAGCCCTGCCGCGAACTGGCCGATTGCGCCCTCCTGCGCCGCACCGGCCGCCTGCCGATGATCATGGACGAAACCGTCCTGAACCACGCCGATCTGTATCGCGCGAAATACGAGGTCTCGGCGGCGGCGGTGAACATCAAGCTGGGCCGGCTGGGCGGCATCACCCAGACGGTCGCCCTGCGCAATGCCGCGCAGGATCTGGGCATGCATTTCGCCATCGAGGATGTATGGGGTGGCGACGTCACCTCGGCGGCGGTGTCGCATGTGGCCGCCAGCTCCAGCCCCGAGCATCTGCTGCACACCTCGTTCTTCAACGACTGGACGAACGAGCATGTCGCCGGCTATCAGCCCCGCAGCCGCAACGGCCGGGGCGCCGCGCCGACAGGCCCCGGCCTGGGCATCACCGTCGACCGCGCGCTGCTCGGCGCCCCCGTCGCCAGTTTTTCGTAACGGGCGCCAGGGGCACGGCCCAAGCTGTCGACATACAACGAACGCGGCGGCGTGCTGCCTTGGCCGTGGGCCATGAACGCGCTCTGCATCGTGATCCTATGGGCCGCCGGACACGATCCGGCGGCCCAAGGCGGACATCCGCTCTGCGATCCGGCAGATGCCGGCTGCGATATTTTATCTTCAAGGACTTGAGGGCCTCGACGACATAGCTGGCGATCATCAGGTCCAGATGCGCGCCGCCGCCGTTCTTGAACAGCGTGACCTGGTCATCGGACCGGCGGCTGGAGCCGCCCGCCGCCACCAGATCGTAAAGATCGCCCCGCATAGGGTCGCGGCTGATGGCGCCCGAGCGGATCGGCTGCATGATCTCGCCGATCCGGTCCACGACCGTCTCGACGAAATCCACTGACGCCGTCCATTCTGCATCTTTAATAGACAGAATGTCTATTATTGAAGTATGTCAATATGAGTTTTACGGCCGCCAGCGATCCGCGTTCCGTCACAAGCGACGAAGCTCGGTCAGACCATCGCGGGATGCCATGAAACGACTGGTGAAAGCTCTTGGGCGGTGCGGATGAGCACCCTGGCCGCAAGCGCGGGACAAGGTTCGAGCCGGGCACCATGGCCTGAGAGGTGCCGACCGCAACGGTGGCCGGGAAGGTTCTTGGGAACAAGGGCTATCCGGTAGAGCCGACCGCGTCCCTGATTGGGCATTGCTTATGTCGGCCTGATCCTTGGTCAGGCACGGGCCAAGCCGGCTATCGGGAAACCAGCCTGCGAAGCTCTCGATCGCTTCGCATGGCCTTTGCCAGGGTCTGGCCGTTCCCAACGCTGTCGAGATCACCGATCGAGGAGCAGAACGACACCACCCACGAACCGGGCAAAGATCATCGGCATCGAGCCCGGCGCGGGGTGGATGCGCAAGACAGTGCAGGCCGTCGAGCAATATCGCCTCGACCTGCAACTGGCCGAGGGCAGCACCGCGGGCATGACGGCCGTGGACCGGCAACTGCCCATCGTCGTGACGCTGTGGACCCCGACCTGGACGGTTGCGCGATATGCCATGAAACTCCCGCACGACCCCAAGGGCGTGTTTGCCGCCTCGGACCGACAACCTGATCGTGCAAAGATGTTTCTCAGAGAAAAGCCCGAACCGGGGAAATCCGTGCCGGGATCTTCCGCGCCTGCGGCCTTTCGAGGACGGGGGGGAAGGCCTCGGCTTCCTCTACCATCGCATCTGCGCTGCGATGAAGCGCGAAGCCTTGGAGACCGCCGCGCAGGGCATTGAAGTCGATGCGGTTTTCGGCTGCGTCGAGCAGGGATGGACGGGACCGTTCCGGCGCAAGGATTCGTCCGGTTCGTGGTTCTGGACATCGAACGCACTATGCGGCCGAGTATCCCGGCCGGCCTGGCGGTCCTGGCGTGCTGCCCGAATCCTGGATCGCGGATCATCGGGGACAGAAACCGGCCGGGGCTTTTGCGACAGGATCGATCCCCCATCCTTTGGCGGCACCAGCAGGCGCTATTCGGTTTTCAGGTGCGCAGGCGTGGCCTTGTCGGTGGCGATCCGGGCGCGAATCGCCTCGGCGGCCTCGGCGATGTCGCCGCAGATCGCGGCGCGGGCCGCCTCGGGATCGCCCTGCCGGATCGCCTCGATCACCTCGGCGTGGCGCACCTGGCCGGTCTTGGACAGCACCCCGCTGCGCACGATGCTCATCAACGGCCCATAGCGCATCCAGAGCAGCTCGATCAGGTCGACCAGGTCGTCGTTGCCGCATTGCCGGTAGACCTCGAAATGGAACTGCTGGTTCAGCCGCAGATAGGTCTTGGTGTCCTGCCGGGGCACCATGGCGCGCATCTCCTCGTCGATGCGCGCGAGCCGGCGGGCCAGTTGCGGGTCGGGCCGCAGGGCGGCAAGGCGGGCCGCTTCGCCCTCGAGATGCAAGCGCAGGGGCAGCAGCGCGTCCAGCCGCTCCACCGTGGCCTGCGGCACCCGCATCGAGCGGCGCGGCATCGCCTCGATGGCGCGCGCCACCACCAGACGGCTGGTGGCCTCGCGCACGGGCATCTGGCTGGTGCCGAAGGCCGCGGCAAGCTCGGGCAGGGTCAGGCGCTGGCCCGGCTCGAACTCGCCGATCATGAAGGACTGCTTCAACTCGCCATAGACGTGATCGGGTTCGGAAATCACCTGCCGTTGCTGAAAGGCGGGCAGGGAGGCGGAGCGCGGGGCCATGCGGGATCCTTGGATGGTTTTGGCGCAAGCGTAAAGAAATGCCCAGGCCGAGGCAATCAGTCCGCAATATCTGATCAGATATCATATTTATTGACAGAATCGATTCGCGCCTCCTAGGGTGGATGCAGCAGGGCGGACCCGCATGACGCCGACCTAAATCTGATCAGATATCATATATGAGGACATGATGGCGCGAGACGAAACCACCGATCCCTCCGATTTGCGAGTGATCGCCATCATTGGCACCGGGCTGATCGGCTGCAGCTGGGCGGCGCTGATGGCTGCCTCGGGGCGGCGGGTGGTGATCCACGACACCCGCCCCGAGGCAGGGCGGGCGGTCGCCGAGTTCTGGGATTCGGTCAAGCCGGCGCTGGTCGAACTGGGGCTGGCGGCGGAAACCACGCAACCGGATTTCCACGTCGCGCCCTCGCTCGAGGCCGCGCTGGCCGAGGCGGATTTCGTCTTTGAAAACATCCCCGAGCGCCTGGACGCGAAACGCGCGCTTTATGCCGCGATGGAGCCGCATCTGCGGCCGCATGCCATCGTCGCCACCAGCTCCTCGGGGCTGGAGCTGTCGGACCTGCAGGCGGGCTGGAAAAACCCCGGCCGGCTGATCATCGGCCATCCCTTCAACCCGCCGCATCTGGTGCCGCTGGTCGAGCTTTACGCCACCGATCGCACCGATCCCGACGTGCTGCCGCGGGCGCGGGCGCTTTACGAAAGCTGCGGCAAGGTGACGATCACCCTGAAGCGCGAAGTCATGGGCCATGTCGCCAACCGCCTGCAGGCCGCGTTGTGGCGCGAGGCGATCCACCTGGTCGATGCCGGCGTCGCCTCGGTCAAGGACGTGAACGCGGCGATCTGGGCCGGCCCCGGCCTGCGATGGGCGATCATGGGGCCGCATATGCTGCTGAACCTAGGCGGCGGGGAAGGGGGCCTGCGCGCCTATTGCGAGCA
>NZ_VCBQ01000138.1:0-9716 GCF_006386455.1 Paracoccus sp. FO-3
GGACTAATTTCGCACCGCCATTCTCAGTTTTTCCCGTCCCGCCGAAACTGATGTCGACATTATCCAGACGCACGGCGTGCTGCATTCATCCTCCCTAACCGCCATCGCCCAGGCGACCGGCCGCGAAGGGATGCCGGGTTGCCCCGACATGCCCGACCGGATGCCGCCGCTGCGCGCTGACTGAATATCGCCTTACCGCAAGCCTCCTCATGCGGTTTCCCTAACGTATCCAAGCCGGATCATGCTCACAATTATATAATTTCATATGTTTTGTTCTATTTTTTGGAAACCTGTGGGCGGGATCTTCCGGTTGTCCCCGGCCGCGGTTGATGTCCGGCCCCATCCCCCGCATCCTGGGGCCATGCAGCGACAGGAGCGATCATGAGCGACGACTATGCCCCGCCCAGGGTCTGGACATGGGACAAGGAAAACGGCGGCGAGTTCGCCAGCATCAACCGTCCCATCGCCGGGCCGACGCATGACAGGGACCTGCCGGTCGGCAAGCATCCCTTGCAGCTTTATTCGCTGGCCACGCCCAACGGCCAGAAGGTCACGATCATGCTGGAGGAATTGCTGGAAGCCGGCTTCGACGCCGAATACGACGCCTGGCTGATCCGCATCGGCGACGGCGACCAGTTCGGCAGCGGTTTCGTCGCGGTGAACCCCAACTCCAAGATCCCGGCGCTGATGGACCGCTCGGTCGCGCCGCCGCGGCGGGTGTTCGAATCCGGCTCGATCCTGCTTTACCTGGCCGAGAAGTTCGGCGCCTTCCTGCCCCGTGACCCGGCGGCGCGGACCGAGGCGCTGAACTGGCTGTTCTGGCAGATGGGCTCGGCCNCTTCCTCGGCGGCGGCTTCGGGCATTTCTACGCCTATGCGCCGGTCAAGATCGAATATGCCATCGACCGCTACACCATGGAGGTCAAGCGCCAGCTCGACGTGCTGGACCGGCACCTGGCCGATCACCGCTTCATGGCCGGCGAGGACTATACCATCGCCGACATGGCGATCTGGCCCTGGTATGGGCAGGTGATCGCGGGCAAGGTCTATGGCGACGCGGCGACCTTCCTCGATGCCGGGATCTATGGCCATGTCCGGCGCTGGCAGGACGAGATCGCCGCGCGTCCCGCGGTTCGGCGCGGCATCATGGTCAACAAGACCTCGGGCGATCCGGCCAGGCAGCTTTGGGAACGCCACGATGCCGCGGATTTCCTGACCAGGACGCAGGACAAGATCGGCGACAAGGCCGAGGGTTGAGCCGCGCATGAAAGGCCCGGTTCTCGCCGGGCTTTTCCAAAGACGCTGCGTGGGTCTGTTGCGCGGGCGGACCGAACATCCGGATTGCAGGGTGGGAATCCGTCCTGCCGCCCCTCGGCCAAAGCGCCGCGCCGGGAAGGGCCGCGTCCTCGCCGCGCGGCGCTGGGAGGTCGCGGTCCCGACGGCCGCGGCCTTCGCGCGCCTGTCCCGCGAATGTCCGGGTCAGGCGCGCAGCCGGCGGCCGAGAAAATTCAGCACCTGCCTTTCCTCGTGCCGCAGCCCCGGCTTTTGCGGGTCGCCGGCGGGTTTGCGGCAGGGGCCCAGCTTCAGCTCGCCAGCCAGGTAAGCCTCGATGATCCGGGGGTGGACATAGCATTTGCGGCAGATCGCCGGCGTATTGCCCAGATGGCCGGCAACGGTTTCGATGGCCTCGCGGATGTTGCGGTTCGCCGCCGCTTGGCTCTCGCAGGCGGGATATGCCGACAGGGCCAGCGCGGCCAGGACCGTGCCGGTCCAGGTGCGGAAATCCTTGGCCGTTACCTCGCTGCACGAGATCCGGCGCAGATAGTCGTTCACGTCGGTCGAGGTGATCTTCTGCCGGGCGCCCTCCTCGTCCAGATACTGGAACAGGGCCTGGCCGGGCAGATCCTGCATGCTGCGCACGATCCGGGCCACGCGGCGGTCGCGGATGCCCAGGTCCCATTCCCTGCCGCCCTTGCCGCGAAAGCGGAACCGCAGCTGGTTGCCCTCCAGCCTGACATGCCGGCTGCGCAAGGTGGTCAGCCCGTGCGACCGGTTCCGGCGGGCATAGTCGCCGTTGCCGACGCGGATCATGGTGGTCTCGAGCAGATGCACCACCGTCGCCAGCACCTTTTGCTCAGGCAGCCCGCGCAGCGCCATGTCGCGCGCGACGCAGGCGCGGATCCTGGGCAGAAGCCGGGCAAAGGCCAGCATGTGATCGTATTTGGCGCTGTCGCGGAAGGCGCGGAAACCGGGGTGGTAGCGGTATTGCTTGCGCCCGCGCGCGTCCCTGCCGGTGGCCTGGATATGGCCGCGCGGATCGGGGCAGATCCAGACGTCGGTATAGGCCGGCGGCACCGCCAGCGCCGCCAGCCGCCTGCGCTCGGCATTGTCGGTGATCCGCCGGCCCTGGGGATCGCGATAGCAAAACCCCTTGCCCGCGCGGATGCGGGTGATCCCCGGCATGTCGTCGCTGACATGCACCAGCCCGGCCTGTTTCGCGGCCGCGACGGGGTCCGAAGGGGCGGGCGTGTCCCTGGGCATCTGGTGATCCGGCTGATGGTCGCGGGCTCAACGCCGGTCGGGGCGGATGGTTGCGCGGATGGTTGCGCGGATGGTTGCGGGGCCAGGACGGCGAGGCTTCCGGGACGGCCAAGACCGCGCGCGATCCGCCCTGCCCCTCGTCAGCCAAGCTCGGCCAGGATCGCGTCGCAGAAGGCATCCAGGTCGGCCGGGCTGCGCGCGGTGATGATGCGGTCGTCCGTCACCGCCTGGCCGTCGACCCAGACCCCGCCCGCATTCACCAGGTCCGTGCGGATGGATTTGTAGGATGTCACCTTGCGGCCCCGGATCAGATCCGCCTCGACCAGCAGCCAGGGGCCGTGGCAGATCGCGGCGACGATCTTGCCCTCGTCGTGAAAGCGCCGCACCAGGTCGACCGCCCCTGGCTCGATGCGCAGCTTGTCGGGGTTGATCTGGCCGCCGGGCAGCACGAGCGCGTCATAGGCCGAGGCATCGACCGAGGACAGGGCCAGGTCGGCATGGACCCTCTGCCCCCAATCCTCGCCCTGCCAGCCGCGAATGCTTTCCCCGCCGGGCGAGGCGATCTCGACCGTCGCGCCCGCCTCGCTCAGCCGGTCGCGCGGAACTTCCAGTTCGGATTGCTCGAATCCATCGGTGGCGAGGATGAGAATCCGGGCATCGGCAATCTTGCGCATGTCATGGTCCTTTCCTGTTGCAGGGTTCACGCCTTCAACGGCAACGGGTAGGCAACAAGGAAACCCGCAGGATGTTCCTGGCCGTGCGGGAAACGGGCAGACAGGCGTGCCCGAGCCTGTCCCCAGAGGCGGCGTCCGGCCGATCCGCGCGTCGCGGCGGCATGGCCTTCGGCCCTAGCCGGCGATGACCCGCGGCGAGAGGTGCCGCAGCTTCTCGGGGTTGCGCATGATCCAGATGGCGGCGATCCGGCCCTCCCGGATCGCCAGCGCCGTGGTCTGCACCACGCCCCCCGGCTTGACCAGCACGAAGCCGGGCGAGCCGTTGATCCGGCACAGGTGCGGGACGGCATCGGCCGCATGCGGCCATTTGCGCGCGATGCCCGCAAAGAACCCGGCCGCCCGCCGCCGCCCGCGCAGGACGTTGATGGCCGCGGGCACCTTGCCGCCGCCATCGGTATGGACCTCGATCTCTTCGGCGAAAAGCCGCAGCAGGCCCTCCATGTCGCCCTGTCGGCTGGCCTGCCAGAAGGCGGTGACGATGGGCAATGCCTCGTCGGGCTGGACGGAGGATGCGGGCGCGGCCCCCGCCAGCCTGCGCCGCGCACGCGAGACGAGCTGCCGGCAGGCGACCGGGCTGCGGCCGACCACCGCGGCGATCTCCTCGAAATCGTAGTCGAAGGCGTCGCGCAGGATGAAGGCCGCGCGCATCTCGGGCGACAGCGCGTCGAGCGTCAGGATCAGGGCGATGCCGACGTCCTCGGTCACGATCCATTGCTGCTCGGCCCCCGCCGCGGCGTCCTCGACCAGCGGCTCGGGCAGCCAGGCGCCGACATAGGTCTCGCGCCGCATCCGCGCGGATTTCAGGTGGTCGAGGCAAAGCCGCGTGACCACCGCGCCGAGCCAGCGCGACGGCCGCTCGATGGTGCGCAGATCCTGCCCGGCAAAGCGCAGCCAGGCATCCTGCACGATGTCCTCGGTATCGGCGACCGAGCCGGTCATGCGATAGGCCAGCCCCGCCAGGCGGCGGCGCTGGCCCTGGAAGATCTGCGCATGCCGGTCAGCTTCCATCGCCCAAGGTCCGTTCGGGATGCTGCGACCGGAACCCCACCGCAAAGCGGTTCCAGGCGTTGATCGCGTTGATGACCAGGGTCAGTTCGACCCGCTCGGCCTCGCCGAACTGCGCGGCGAGCGCGTCGTAGTCCCGCTGCGGCGCGCCCGTCGTCTCCAGCCGCGTCAGCGCCTCGGCCCAGCCGAGGGCGGCGCGTTCGCGGGCGTAGAAGGCCGGGCTTTCGCGCCAGGCCGCCAGCACGTCCAGCTTTTGCTGCGGCACGCCCGCCTCGCGGGCCTCGGGGGCGTGCATGTCCAGGCAATAGGCGCAGCCGTTGATCTGCGACACGCGCATCTTCACCAGCTGGCGCAGGGCCGCGGGGATCGCAAGCTGGCGGCTGGCGGTCTCCAGCGCCAGCATCGCCTTCATCGCCGCGGGCGCCGCCTTGAAATAGTCGAGACGTGCGGTCATGGTTGGTTTCTCCATCAATGCTTCCTGCAGAACCATGACGAGATGGCGGCGGGGTTTGTGACAGGCGGGCGGGTTGGTGCCGCCTGCATTGCGCGGCCAGGGCACCGCCTCACATTCCCGGCGCGGCGCCATGGCCCAGCCCGATGCCCGCGGGCTTGAGCAGCATCCACAGCGCCATGGCGACCATCATCAGGTTCTCGGTCAGCGAGACGAAGCCCAAAGGCACGTTGCTGTCGCCGCCGACGCAGGCGCATTTCAGCGCGCGCCCGTCGACATAGACCGCCTTGAAGACCGAAACCGCGCCCACCGTGCCGATGAACAGCGCCACCGGGATCGACAGCCACATCATCGCCCCGGCCATCATCAGCACCCCGGCAAGCGCCTCGGCAAAGGGATAGACGTAGCCATAGGGCACCCAGCGCCGCGCCAGCAGGTCGTAGTTGAGGAACATGGTCGAAAAGCCCTCGACATCCTTCAGCTTCTGCAGCGCCAGCAGGCACATGGCGATGGCGACGAACCATTCGGCGGCCTGCACCGTCAGTAGGCTGCCGAAGGCCGCCCAGCTGGTCGCCAGGGCCATCAGCGCGGCCATGGCGAAAAGCGCGAGGACGGGCCGGTAGGTCGGCGCGTCCCTGTCCTTCACCTCCTTGCCGAAGAAGGCCAGAAGATCGTCGTAGCCGCCGATGCGCTTGCCGTCGATGAAGGCCTGGGGCGTGGTCTCGACGCCGTGCCGCGCCTGGAAGGCGTCGATCTCGGATCGCAAGGTCAGGTGGTGGTCCTCGACCTCGTAGCCCTGGCGCTTCAGCAGGTCGAGCGATTTCAGCCCCCAGGGACAGATATGGTCCGCCGTCACCATGCGGTAAAGCGCGGCGCGTTTCGGGACATTTGCCATGATCTTCTCCTTTCGGGATCGCCGGGCCGCAGTTTGGCGATCATGCTTGGGATGAGTCCTCGCCTGAAACCAATCTGCCGCGCGGCCAGGGGTTCCACGACCGCTACGGCATGCGGCCATGTCGCTTGGCGCGGGATCGATAGACGACGCCCAGCTTTCGCCGGCAGAACGAACCCTGGACCCAAGCGGCCGCTTGCCGCGTTCCGCCTGGATCATCCCGAACTGGACGAGGTTTCCCCGATGCCGACAGATGGTGCCCGCCTTGCCGACGATCTGGGCCATGCCGCCGAAACCCCCGCCGGGATCCCCCTGCCCGGCTGGAGGCAGATCTTCCGGCGGGTCCGGGCCGAGATCGCCCAGGATCATGTCGGCGTGGTCGCCGCCGGCATCGCCTTCTACGGCCTCATCGCCATCTTCCCGGCCATCGCGGCGCTGGTGGCGATTTCCGGGCTGGTCCTCGATCCGGCCGATCTGGGCAGCACGATGGAGCGGATCTTCACCCTGCTGCCGCCGGATGCCGCCGGGATCATCCGCGACCAGCTGGTCAAGGTGACGGACGGCGGCACGCAGACGGGGCTGCTCGCGATCTCGGGCCTGGCGGTCGCGATCTACGGCGCGACGAAGGGGGTGATGACGCTGATCGAGGGGCTGAACATCTCCTATGACGAGGACGAGACGCGGGGCCTGCTGCGGCTTTACCTGACCGGATTTGCGCTGACGCTGGGGCTGGTGGTCGGCCTGACCGTCGCCATCGGGCTGATCGTGGTGCTGCCCCTGGCCGCCGGGCTGCTGCATCTGGGCGACGGGGTGCAGGCGGCGATCTCGTGGATCGCCTGGCCGATCCTGGCGGGGTCCGGGGTGCTGGGGCTGGCGGTGATCTATCGCTTCGGCCCGGCGCGCAAGGCGGCGAAATGGCGGTGGCTCAGCCTGGGTGCGGCGCTGGCGGTCTGCGTCTGGATCGCCGCCTCGCTGGGATTTTCGCTCTATGCCAGCAATTTCGCCCGCTATACCGAGACCTACGGCACGCTGGCCGGCGTCGTCGTCCTGCTGACCTGGTTGTGGCTTTCGGCCTATGTGGTCCTGGCCGGGGCCGAGCTGAATGCCGAGATCGAACAGCAGACCGCCCGCGACACCACCACGGGCGCGCCGCAGCCGATGGGCCGGCGCGGCGCGGTCAAGGCGGACACGCCGCCGCCGGGAATGGACCATCGCGACGGCGCAAGGGCAGGCGCAGCGGGAAAGGCCGCGCCCCTTTCGCCCGACAAGGTTTCGCCGGACCAGGTCTCGCCGGGCCGGGAATTGCTGCTGGCATCGGCGCTGGCCCTGCGCGCGGCAATCCGCATGACGGGACAGCGCAGAAGGTGATCCGGCCGGGGTCAGGGGCAGCCCATTCCGGCAAGGGCGGGGCGGCGAGGGCCGACGCCCCGCCGATGGCTCAGCCCTTGATGGCGATGCGCTTGACCTGCGCCTGCGCCTTTTCCGTCTTCGGCAGGGTCACGGTCAGCACGCCGTTCCTGAAATGCGCATCGACCTCGTCCTCGCGGATCTCGGCGCCCAGCGGGATACGGCGCTCGAAACGGCCGTAGAAGCGTTCCGAGAATTGCCGGTCCTTGTCCTCGACCTCCGAGCGTTTCTCGCCCTTCAGCGTCAGCACGCCGTCATCCAGCAGGACTTCGATGTCCCTTTCCTCAAGGCCCGGCACCTCGGCCGTCACCGTGATCTCCTTTTCATTGTCGGAGATCTCGACGCTCGGCCAGCCGCCCCGGAATGCGGGGGCCGCGCCAAGGGAACGGCAGCCCGGCGCCGAAGCCGCGGAACATGTCGTCGAACAGCCGGTTCACCTCGCGATGCAGCGACAGGAAGGGATCGCGGTCGCCCTCGCGGAAAGCGGTGGGAAGCTGGTTGCCGCCGTTGCGGCTCCAGGGGATCAGATCACGGACGTTCATGATTTTCCTCCTTTCTGGGCAACGGGTCCGGCACCGGGCGGTGCCCGGCGCCGTTTGCGTGGCGGACAGGCTCAGGCGGCCTCTTTCCCGGCCTCGATCCGTTTCGGCTCGGTCCGGGGTCTGGCCGCGATCTCGATCCGGCGCGGCTTCATCTCCTCGGGGATCTCGTGCCGCAGGTCGATGGTCAGCAGGCCGTTCTGCAGCTCGGCCCCCGTCACCTTCACATGGTCGGCCAGCTGGAAGCGCCGGCGGAAGGAGCGTTCGGCAATGCCGCGATGCAGATACTCGGCCTTGTCCTCGCCGGCCTTCTGGCCCGACACGACCAGCATGGTCTGTTCCTGCGTGATGGCCAGTTCGTCGGGCGAGAAACCCGCCACCGCCATGGCGATGCGATAGTCGTCCTCGCCGGTCTTGGCGATGTCGTAGGGCGGCCAGGTGTCGATGGTTTCGACGCGGCTCGCGGCCTCGAGCGCGTCCAGCATCCGGTCGAAACCGATGCTCGACCGGTAGAGCGGGGAAAAATCGAAAGTGGTTCTCATAGCCACATCCTCCGTTGAGCAACATGGGTACAAGCGTTCTGCCGGCAGGGCTGGGCGCCCGTCCGGCATGCCGGACCCGTCAAGGGCTTCCGGCGAGTCACGATCTAGGGCGAGGGCATGGCGGTTCAAGGGGGCGCGCGCCGCCCCTTTTCCCCGCCCGCAAAGCCCCTATCTGACAGGGACGAACCGCAGGAACATCACAGGAGACAGCCATGCGACTTGAGGACATCAGGGCTGTTCTGGGGCCGGTGGACGAGACGCTGATCGCCCAGATCAGCCGGACGGATGCGACGGCCGAGGAACTGGCCGAGGCCTGGGGCTGGCTGCATGCCGACGAGGCCATGATCGACGAGGGCCGCCCCCTGCCCCAGGGCCGCGTCGCCGAGCTGCTCGCCATCCTCGAGGCGGCCGAGCCTGACCCCGAGGAATAGCGCCGGGTTCAGTGCCGGAACCTGGGCGACAGCAGCAGGATCCTGCTCTCCGGCTCGCCCTCGCCCTCCCTCGAGGGGGCGGGCCGGTCCTCGACATGCGGGCCGCTGGCCTGCAGCACATCCAGCATGTCGGGAAAGCCAAGCGCCACGTCCGGCATCCCCGCGATCTCATAGGCGCTCTGCCCCAGCCCGGCATAATGGACGATGGAGCCTCCCCGCCGCGTCAGCCGCGCCGCGAAGAAGGCGCAGGAGATCAGGCATTCGTCCCCGATCTGGCGCGACTCGCCCCGGTGCGCCCGCCGTTGCGCCGCGTCCATCAGCCGGACGGTCAGGCGGTCGGGCGCGATCGGGCGATGCATGTAGCGCGCCAGCGTCGAGGCAAGGTGATATTCCAGCTCCGACGACAGGGCGACCTGGCTTTCGCGCATCCCCTCGATCACCAGGTCGCGGGCGGCAGAGATATACGTGTCCGTCATGAAACCCCTCGGCATCAGTCTGAACGAAACCATTCCATGATAAAAAGTTTGGCGCAGTCCCGCTGCAGGTCAAGACCCTGCATGGATCCGAGGCAGCTGAAATCACTCGATATTGCACGCAAACCTCATGTGTTGGCAGCCGTCTTCGGCGAGTGCCGAAATTTTTCGCGCCACCCCTTGAAACCGCCGTCCTGCGTGCCAATTCCTCTCACGCGCGATGCCATCCGGGTCGCGCAAGCCCCGTGCCGGTCGCTTGGCCGGTGCGGAGGAACCTCTCGCAATCTGTTTGTCCATGAGGAGAACGATATGACGTTCCGTCCACTCCACGACCGTATCCTGGTCCGCCGCATCGATGCCGAGGAAAAGACGGCCGGCGGGCTGATCATTCCCGACAGCGCCAAGGAAAAGCCTCAGGAAGGCGAGGTTCTGGCCGCGGGTCCGGGTGCGCGCAGCGAAAACGGCACGCTGCACCCGCTGGACGTCAAGCCCGGCGACCGCATCCTGTTCGGAAAATGGTCGGGCACCGAGATCCGGCTTGATGGCGAGGATCTGCTGATCATGAAGGAAAGCGACGTGCTGGGCGTGATCGAGGCCCCGGCCAGCGCGAAAAAGGCCGCCTGACGGCCGTTCCCCAGGATCCAACCCAAGAATGCTGCTCAGGAAGGAGTGAGCCAGATGGCTGCGAAAGAAGTTAAGTTC
>NZ_VCBQ01000139.1:0-9339 GCF_006386455.1 Paracoccus sp. FO-3
TTTCGGCACCAGACCGGATAGGGCATCGCCACAAGGAGGCCAGTCATGGCTAAAGAGCGTTTTGACATCAAGCAGCACGTCACCGACACGATCATTGCGCAGATCGAGGCGGGCACCCCGCCGTGGCGCAAGCCGTGGACCGGCGACATGAGCGGCGCGAGCTTTCCCTTGCGGCACAATGGCGATTCTTATCAAGGCATCAACATTCTGATGCTTTGGGCGACGGCGCATGTTCGCGGCTACAATTCCGCGCGCTGGATGACCTTCAAACAGGCCCTTGAGCTTGGCGGTTGCGTGAAGAAGGGCGAGAAGGCGACGAAATCAGTTTTCTATGGCTCGATTGAGCGCGAGGACGAGAACGCGGCAGAGGGCGAGGACGGAAAACGCCGCATCCGGTTTGCCAAGACCAACAATGTTTTCAATGCCGACCAGATCGAGGGCTTGCCGGAAGCCTACTACATCCGCCCGGAACCGCCCCGCGATCTTGGCACCGAGGCCGACGCCGAGCTTGACGCTTTCTTTGCCCGCAGCGGGGCGGAAATCATCACCACGGAGGAACCGCGCGCCTATTTCCACCCGACGAAAGACCACATCCATATGCCTCCGATTGCGACGTTCTACAGCGCCGCCGGATACTATGGGACACTCGCCCACGAGCTGACCCATTGGGCTTGCGGCGAAAAGCGCCTTGCCACTCAGAAGGCCCATGCGAACCGGAAGGAATACGCCTTTGACGAGCTGGTGGCTGAGATCGGCGCATGTTTCCTTGCCGTTCAGCTTGGCGTCGAGCCGCAGTTTGACCAGAGCGCGGCCTATGTCGAGGGATGGCTTGAGGCCCTGAAATCCGACAAGGAAATGATTTTCAAGGCTGCCGCCGAGGCACAGAAGGCCGTGGACTACATCAACGAAAAGGCCCGCGTCTCCGAGGGTGAAAAGCAGGTGGCCGCATGAGCGGCCCCCACACCCTGCCCCGCCTGTCCTGCCGCAAATGCGGCAGGATAAACCCGCCGGTCTATTTCGCCCCGGTGACGATCGAGGGCGAGGGCTCTTGCATCTGCTACGCTTGCGCCGAGGCGCGCCAATGGCTGGACCAAGACGGCAACTTGCGCCCCGGCATCGAGCTTTGAACCTGTCAGCCCCCGCCCCCCGGCGGGGGTTTCCTTTGCCCTGGTGCTATGTTTGACGGGGCCGGGGCCACGCTTGCGCGCGGCCCCGGCCCCGCCCGGCGCTTCGCGCCGAGCCTGCTTTCGCAGGCGCAAGGTCAGAGGCAGGTGAAGGGCATGGGATCGCCAAGCTCAACCTCGGTCGAGCTGTCGCCAATCGTAACCGTGACTGTCTGATGCGCGCGGAATCCGGCGATCAGAGTTTCCCATTCCACGGGGTTGGCCGTCGCTTTTCCGTAGCGCCCATGCACCATTGCCGCGCCGATCCTGTTGCCATCGGGAAAGCTGAAGCCCACCTCGGCCGACAGGTCGGGGTTGTCGCCGGCTTCGATCAGGACGGCGCTTTCCGTGGTCCCATAGACCGTGTTCGGATCACAAACCAGCGAGACCACCACGCCCGCATTCTCCGTCCGGTAGAGATCGACCCCACGCTCATGCTCATGTTCCCAGGCACTTGCCACAGCGGGCGATGCCGTCAGAATAATTACGCTGCAAATCAATGCTTTATGAAACTGCATAGGCTGCCTCCTTTTGGGAGACAGCCTAGCATTTTTGGAACAAAAAGGGAAGATTGTTCAAAGGTTTCGGCGGTTTCCGACCATCTGTCTTGCCACACGTCGAAAGAGGCTACCGCGCGCCCCTCGGGGTTCTTCAAGGTGATTTCCCCGCGCGTCTTCGGATCGCGCATGTAAGCCGCGCCAAACTCGCGCAGGGTCTTCGAGCTGGTCGAGTAGACCGTGCCAAGGCTTCGCCCGTCTTCCTCGGCCGACAGCGAGAACATTGGTGTCTTACTCATAGATGACATTTTCCCTGCGCCCGTCCTTCCAGCGCGGAAGAATCTCGCCGGTGTTCCACTCGTAGAGCCATCCGACGATTTCGCGCGTCCTGGCATCGAGGATGCGCTTGATTGCTTTCGCTTCCAGTCTTTTTTGCCTCGGCATGGTTTTCACTCCGTTTTTTTGATCCACGGAGCGCCCCGTTCCCGCGCCTTCTTCATCATTGAAGGGAGGGTAAGCGCCCGCTTACCCCTGCCGAGCGGCGAGCGTGAGAGGATGGGGGTGAAGCAAAATCGACAGGGGTGGTGCGGCCCGCAGGCGCAGCCGAGGACACGGCCCTGTCTATTTTGCTTCAGGGGGAAGGAAGCCGAAACTCCTTCCCCCTTCTATGCAACAACGTGACGCGGCTTGCCGCGTCTTCTAATCCTTCTTCTGGCGAAGCTCTTCGATGACTTCATCAAGGCAGGTCCAGAACACGGGTTCGAACTGGCCCCGCACCATCGCGCTATCGGATTGGAGACGAAGCGGATCATGCTTTTCGCGCAGATCGTCCAGGATGTTCGCGGGGAGCCGTTTCGTTGTGTGGTAGCCTTCACGCATCGGGAGGCGATCTGCCTCGGGCTTTTCAATATATTTGGCCTTCAGCTCGAACCTGGCCGTTGCCCGGCGTCCGGCAAGCACGATCACATCGCGGGCGGCGATCCCCTGCCCTTCCAGAGCATCGAGCTTCTTGCCCTGATCGACTTTCACAGCAGCGTCGAGGCGCGTTTCCCGTTTTTCGGCGGCGGGCTTTGGTGCCCTGGGGGCTTGCGGTTCTCGATCTTTTTCCACGCGCGGGCGAGCGGGCTTATCAGCTTTGGGTTTACTGGCAGAGGGAGTGTCGGTTTCAGGATCAGGCTTCGCAGGAGCTGGCGTTTGTTTAGCCGCCGGTTCCACGGGAGCGGAGGGCTTCGGGATTTCCGCTGCGAAGGTTCCGGTGCTTTCGCGAGTGGTTCCGAAATTGGTGGTGTATTCAGGGTTGAAGCCCTTGATGTTCGGACGTTGCTTTCGGGCCATTATGCGATCCCTCCAATGTCCTGAAGGATCGCCAGTGCTTCGTCCAGAGCCTCTTCATAGTGCTTTGCGTGGGTGCGCAGCAGAGGGTTTGGATCGTTGCGCCGTGCCTCAGCGAGATAGTGGAGAAATCCGAGGCTGGCGGCGTCTTTGTGTTGTTTGCGCTCCATGAAGTAGTTCTGGACGACCGGGAAGGATTGAACCGCTTCCAGCTCAAGTTGCTGTTCGGTTTTGCTCATCCGTGCGGGAACGCTGGAAAGAACGACATGGAAGGTCGGCAGGTTCTCGGGATCTTCGGTCCTTCCCCGGAGGTCAACATACCATTTGTGGGTGTCTTGCGTGATTTCCATGTCGTCGTTGGACAGCATCATGGGCACCACAAGAATGTCGCTGAAGGCCGCAAGATCGTCGGCCCAAGCACCAGCGGCCCCAAGCGTGTCAACGAAGACGAAATCCGTTGATCCTTCTTCCCAGGCAGCATCCACCCGCGCCTCGAATGCTTCGGGTGACTTCAGTTCTTCGATGGTGAAATTCGGGTCTTCGATCTTCAGCTTCTCAGCCCATCGAAACAAGGCTTGTTGCGGGTCAGCATCTAGGACAAGGCATTTCTTGCCTGCGTTCATAGCTGCACTCGCCAGGGCACGGGTCAGCATCGTCTTTCCGGCGCCGCCTTTGCGCGTCATGACGGTGATGACTTTCATGTTTTCGTTCGGCATTGCTCGGCCTCATGTTCAGTGTTGTTTGTTCAGTGTTGTTTGTCCGGTGTTCCGGGTTGACTGTCGCTTGTCGCTTGTCGCTTGTCGCTTGTCGCTTGTCGCTTGTCGCGTGATGCCTGTTTCTTGTCCCTTGTCGGGTGTTGCGTGTCAAGTGTTATCTGTCCAGTGTCCAGTGTCCAGTGTCCAGTGTCCAGTGTCCAGTGTCCAGTGTTGCCTGTGGTGTGATCCGTGTTGCTTGTCGTTTGTTGCGTGGCAACTGTTGCGTGTTGCGTGTTGCGTGTTGCGTGCAGGATGGAGGCGATGGAGTCGAACGGGGCAGCGAAGGGCCCCTCTTCCTCATCGCAATCAGACCTTTCGCGGGGACTGCCTGCCTCGGTCGGGGGCGGCATGGCGCACAGGAGCGCCGCAGCGGCTCGCTGAGGGCGCTTCCGAGGTTTCTGAGGGGGTAGGGTGCGGAGAGGCGCTTCTAGCGCCTCACAGGGCATTTTTGGAGGGGTGGGCCGGAGCGGCCCAGATCGAACCCCGGTTCGATCACGGCACGGACAAGCCGTGCCTGATGCGGAATACAGCCGAACTTAACGGCTTCGACACTCGACACAATCCCCGGATTGCGTCGAAGCCTATTCGTCTGTATGAAGGTGGCGGTGACAGCCCGGATGAACCACTCCCCATACCAGACTGCGTTTTTTCGGAACGCTGGGGTTTTACATACAACCTCAGCTTGATACCCCTGCTGCAAGAGGACCCTGAATTGCGTCTCTGTAACCACATTAGGCGCTTCTTTGTTTAGGTCGGTTCTCACGGTCGGCGCTTTCCCTTTTGGCTAACGGACCGTGAACCCTTCTCGGGCATCTCAGTCCTACGACATTATAAGATGGGGCGCAACATTGTAATGTTGCGCCTCGCAGAAAGTTCTGCTCTAAGGCACCAATACACATCACCAACCAAATTCCCAAGTGATCTAAAGGGACAGCACAGGATGCCGAGAACGCAGCTACCGGCCTACATGCTTATAATGTCGTCTATTTTTTCGGCTTCCGGGGTGCAAGCAAATACCTGCTTCCCCCCTGAACGGCCTTTCGTTCCCGCCGAAATCGAGTCCGCAAGGGAGTATCGCGACCTGATCTATGACGACTTCCAGATCTACTTCGAGGACTTCAGCGCCTACCTGCAATGTCTCGATCAAGAGCGGGCGCGGGCCTTCCAGGAAGGGCAGGAGGTCAGCGAGGAATACCGCCGCTTCTTCGACCAAGTGGTCTCCGAAGACTGATACCTCTATAGTTGAGCGGGTTTCCGCTCATGGCCGTGGATGCCCTTGCGGTCGAACCCGGCAGATGAACGCCTGCAACGAGCTGGTGCGAACCGCCCTTGCCCTGTCCTGCAAGATGATTTTCAACCGGAATATGTTGCCAATCGGCCTGCATTCGCCTTATCACAAGATTATAAGGGTGCGCCCTTCCTTATAGCACCGCCATTCATCGAAGGAGATACCATGTTGAAGCTGCTCCGCACAACCGCACTGGCCTGCGCCGTCGCGGCGTCCAGCTTTGTCGCGGCCCCGGAGCGGGCGCAAGCACAAAGCTACCAGATCGACTGTGCCATTCTGCTCTGCCTTTCGGGCGGCTGGCCAGCCTCCGAGCCTTGTGCTCGCGCCCGCGCAGAGTTCATTCGCAGGATCACACCCTGGCCGGTCGAGCCGCCCCTGCAAATCTGGCGCTGTCCGATGGGCGCGTCCTTCAATGTCGATCCGTCCGAGCTGAACCGGACCCGCATCTTCGACATTCTCATGCAGGACAGCAGCCCCGCGCCGCTGCAATCCCTTCCAAGCGCACCACTCACGGACGACGCGCTTGAGCCGCAGCCCGCCGTTCTTCGCCAGAGCGGCGGGACTGCCCGGCGGCTGCCTGAAGGCTTCGCCCTGCATTTCGTGCAGGAAGGGGAATACAGCGACGACAACGGCACGGCCGACATCGACATCAGCGGTTCTGAGTTCGACTTCGTTCGCTCGATCCGCGTCTTCAACGTGACCTACGCCCGGCAGCATTCCGGCCGTGACGATTGTAACCGCATGGCAAGCGTGCGCATGGGGTCTTACGGCACCCAGGGCGACTTCCATTGGCGGGGGTCATCCGTTGGTGCGCTGCCCGAGGCCCATACGGGGATGGAACGTTTTGGCGAAGACTGCCCGAGCATCTGGCACCGCTCCGTCTTCGTGGAATGGCGCGATTATCAGGGCAACTATGGCTTCGAGCAGGTCAACTACTAAGCGTAGTGCCGGGTAGGTCCGGTCAATACTATAATTGCGACAGGCATCTAAAGAGAGTATGCCTGTCGTGAACGATCATAAGAATCGAACAGGCAAGGAGAGCAGACACCCCAAAAAGCAAACCCCCCGCAAGGCGGCAACCAAGCGAGGGGGGGTCTAAGAACCTAGGAATTGGCGTTCCGAACGGTCCAAGCAAAAACTCTTTTCAGGACTGGTTCTACCACCCTCCCGACAGCCAAACAAGCAAAAAACGCATCTGTGCGAGCAGGAGAATTTTGCCTTGCCGCCTTGTCCAACGAGCAGAAAAAGGACAAGGAAATGAACCACTCACCACAAGTCGCGTTGCCGCAGGGCATGACCCGCCGCGACGTGATCGCCGTCATCAGCGAGATCGGACCCGACCTTAACCTGAGCGGAGCGGCAATATTCGTGCTGACCAAGCTCATCGGCAGCACGAGTGAAAAGGACTGGACCGAGCCGGGTGCCGATCCGACCTTCTACGGCACCCAGGAAACGATGGCCGAGCGCCTTCACATGACCGCCCGCCAGCTCCGCAGCCATGAGCGGAATTTTGAACGCAAGAACATCCTGAAGCGTGACACCAAGGCGAATGGTGCCCGCGAAGCCGGAACCGGGCGGGGCCTGCTTTTCACCCCGCTCAAAGCCTGCTTTGCCGACTTGCTGGCGCTGCGCGACCAGAAGCGCGCCGTGACCAAGCGCATCAAGGAGCTGAAGAGCCTTCGCAGCGTTCGCTTGCGCCGGATGAAGGAAGCAATCGCGCGGCTCGCCCCCGAAGCACTGGAATATGAGGCCGTCGCCTCGGTCCTCGCCCGGTTCAACGCCTGGCCGCGCTCCGACCGGCTTCATTCCCTCGGCCTGGACCGCCTCGAAGCCCATGTCGAAGACGCCGCCAAGCTGTGCATGGAACTCGAAGAGATCATTGAAAACCTACCTGATTCTTCCTGTGAACCGGCAGAAACCTTCCGGTCCTTTATACAAGAGGACAACCAGCAGAATCCTTCTGTAACCTGTAACGCCAGCGTGGATGAACGGAGCGCGGGCAAGCCCGCGCACTCTGGATTCCTTAGATCGGGGCCTGCCGGCCCCGATATTTGCAGAGAAAATGAGTGTGAAGCGGATAGCGGCGTTATCAACCCCAAACTTGAGGCGCTTTTTGAACCGGAGCAGCTTTTCAAGCTCGCATCGCCCGACTTCCAAATGACCCTTCAGGCAAGATCCAGTCAGATCACGAAGGAAGCGATGATCGACGCCGCCCACGACATGCTTTCACCCCTCGGGATCAACTATTCCGCTTGGCGATCCGCGTGCGGCGAACTCGGCCGCCTCGGCGCCACCCTTTGCGTCCTGGTCCTCGATGCGAACCGCGACCACCCGCAAACCCCTGTGCGCAACCCCGGTGGGGCGCTGCGTGGCATGATCCGAGCGCACAAACGCGGTAGTCTCAATCTCATCGGCAGCGTGATCGGCTTGCAGCGCCGGCGAGGATATTAAGCGAGCCGCAAGAACACCAAATGGCCCAATTTCGTTCACAGTGTTACAATCTTGGGTAGGATATTATAGGAATGCTGGGCGGACGTGCTTTCGATCCGTGGCGGCGACCCACCGAAGCGGGCGAGTGAATGGAACAAACGATTGACAAGTTAGTGGGTCGCCGCATCCGGCAACGGAGGTGGCTGGCCGGGCTTTCGCAACAGGCCCTGGCCGAACAGATCGGCGTTAAATTCCAGCAGGTCCAGAAGTATGAGACCGGCGCGAACCGGGTCAGCGCCTCGCGCCTCTGGATGATTGCCGATGTTCTCGGCGTCCAGATTCCCTATTTCTTTGGGGATGAAGAAGCGACAGACGTGGGCTCGATCGACGCGATACCCGATGGCTTGACCAAGGATGCCTACCAGCTCTTGAACATTTTCTACGGCCTCGATGACCAACGCCGCGAGGCGCTAGTGCGCCTCACGAAAGCGATGGCAGGCTAGATCAACCCTCGCGCCGATCCGACCGCGCCGGATTGCAGCTATACATGCCAAGCTCTGCACCATCATTGCCATGCGCGATGACCGTGCCGGCGATTGTCGCCCCCGCTGGTTCCAGCGGCCGCATTTCGACCTCGGCACTGACGCCCTGGAACGTGCGCAGCGCGGCCAGCTCGCACGCCTCAACATCATCAAACTCAGCCGTGATGACTTCCGAGCCAGACTGCATGTTAAACAGCACCAATATCAGGATGATTTTCATGTGAGACCCTTTCTACGAGAGAGGGCCGGTCCCTCACGGTCCCGACCCTCTTGGAGAACAGCGCATGACGCTTTCACCTTCCGCGATCATCGGCATCCCTGCCTGTATCGCACCCCTTCAATATCATAATCATGGACTCAGGACAATAACATTGCGCGGAATCCCGCCCTTCATCTTCCCTGAAATATCCTCGGGGGAGCGCCGCGAGGCGCGGGGGCAGACAGCCCCCACGGTGTAGCTCATGGTCACTCTTCAGAAAGAGCCGCATTGTATTCGATTGTGACCGCCTCCACACGCTCGATTTGCAGGTCGATCTCTTCTAGGTCGATCCGTGGAAGAGTTGGGCCCCATCGGAAGGTTTCTTCGTAGAACCACGCTAAGGAAGAACGAAGCATAAACATGGCTTATGGTGTGGTGTTTCTGATCACCTTGTAAGCTGTTGATCTGCCTATGCCGAGGTGTTTTGCGGCCTGCGCGACGGATTTTCCGGCGCTGACGAGATCTTGAAGGGCTGAGATTGTCTCGGGCTGCAATGGCGGCCGCCCCGGGGTGCGGCCATGCTTTCGAGCGTTGATCAGGCCGTCTTTGGTGCGCTCTGAGATCAGGCGGCGCTCGAAATGCGCAATGGCCCCGAAGACGTGGAATACGAGTTCGCCAGCGGCGGATGTCGTGTCGATCCGCTCCTCAAGGCTGATCAGATTGATCTCTCTGGCCTTGAGGTCATCGACGGATTCCAGAAGCTCTTTGAGCGAGCGGCCCAAGCGATCTAGGCGGATGACAGCGAGAGTATCGTTGGGCCTGGCCTGATCAAGCAAGGCCGCCAGACCGGGCCGGTTGAACGTCTTGCCGGAGATCACGTCTTCGAACACGCGAATGGCACCGTGTTGCAGCAGTCGGTCTTTTTGGCCGGACAGGTCTTGGTCGGCGGTTGAGACCCTTGCGTATCCGAGGATGTCGCCGGTGCGTGGCATGGTGTCTCCAAAACGACCGTTTTGTAGCCTGACTTCACGTGATCGCTGTGATCCTGAATTGGCGCAGCAAATCTGTCTTTTTATTGGTCTCTATAATATTCGAGGTCTTCAAACTGGCTCTGTTGCAAATTATTCCTGAGT
>NZ_VCBQ01000014.1:0-71577 GCF_006386455.1 Paracoccus sp. FO-3
TGCCCGTCTTCCGATGCGCAGAATGAACATGAGCGTTTCCGGCAGGCTGGTCGGGGACGCCGCAGGAATGGGAGGAGGAAATCATGATCTGGGAAGGAAGGCACGACCGGCTTTTCATCGGCGGGGAATGGGTGCGGCCGCATTCGACGGCATTCGTCGATGTGATCTCGCCCTTCACCGAGGAAAGGCTGACCAGCGTCGTCACGGCCGATCGCGCCGATATCGACAGGGCGGTGGCGGCGGCGCGCAACGCCTTTGACCAGGGCCCCTGGCCGCGCATGTCGCTGGCCGAGCGGCGCGAGATCCTGCGCCGCCTGAGCGACGGGCTCAAGGCGCAGGAAGACCTGATCGCCCAGCTCGTGACCGAAGAGATGGGCAGCCCGATCACGCTGTCGAGATGGATGCAGTCGGCGGGGGCGCGGGCGATGCTGGACATCGCGCTGGATGTCGTGGACCGCTATCCGTTCGAGGAACTGCGCCAGTCGCCCTCGGGCTACGGGCTGGTCCTGCGCGAGCCGCTGGGCGTGGTCGCGGCGGTGGCGCCGTGGAACGGCCCGCTGGTGGTGGCGATGCTCAAGCTGGCGCCGGCGCTGCTGGCGGGGAACACCGCCGTCTTCAAGCCGGCGCCGGAAACCCCGGTCGACGCCTATCTGCTGGCCGAGCTGTTCGAGCGGGCGGGCCTGCCCAAGGGGGTGGTGAACGTCGTCCCCGCCGACCGCGAGACCAGCGAATACCTGTGCCTGCATCCGGGCGTGGACAAGGTCAGCTTCACCGGCTCAACCGCGGCCGGGCAGCGCCTGGGCGGGCTTTGCGGCGCCGAGATCCGCCGCATCACGCTGGAGCTGGGCGGCAAGTCGGCGGCGATCGTCCTGGACGGCGCCGACATTCCCAAGGCGGTGGAATCGCTGCGCGTCGCCTCGCTGCGCAATTCGGGCCAGATCTGCAGCAACAAGACCCGCGTGCTGGTCGCGGCCAACCGCAAGGCCGAGTTCCTGGACGCCTTTTCCGCCATGGTCGCCTCGATGCCGGTGGGCGATCCGATGGATCCGGCGACCGAGATCGGCCCCATGGTCAGCGCCCGCCAGCGCGACCGGGTCGAGGGCTATATCGCCAAGGGCAAGGCCGAGGGCGCGCGCCTGGTCCTGGGCGGCGGCCGGCCGGGCCGCCTGAACCACGGCTGGTTCGTCGAGCCGACGATCTTTTCGGACGTGGCGCCGGGGGCGGCCATCGCGCAGGAAGAGATCTTCGGCCCCGTCATCGCCGTGATCCCCTTCGACGGCGAGGACGAGGCGGTCGAGATCGCCAACGGCACCCAATACGGGCTGCATGGCGCGATCTTCGCCGCCGAGGACGAACATGCCCTGCGCATCGCCCGCCGCATCAGGACCGGGGCCACGGACATCAACGGCGTGGGGCCGGGATATTACTGCCCGGTGGGCGGCTTCAAGAAATCCGGCATCGGGCGCGAGGCGGGGCTGGAGGCCTTCGATTCCTATGTCGAGGTCAAGTCGGTGGGCATCCCCGCCGGGCTGGCCGGAAAGCTGGAGGTTCCGCTGCGGGACTTCCGGCCGGCGGGATGACGGCGCACTCGGTCCGGCCGCTTTCCCCGACGCATCGCGAAAGACCAGAACTCTCGGAGAGGAGACGAGAATGGCACGGTTTGAAGGAAAGACGGTATTCATCACCGGCGGCGGCAGCGGGATCGGCGCGGCCACGGCCCGCAGGCTGTTCGACGAGGGCGCCAATGTCGTCGTCGCCGACCTGCAACAGGAAAACGCGAACCGGGTGGTGGCGGAACTGGGCGGCGGCGACCGGCTGCTGGCGGTGGCGGTGGATGTCTCGGACGACGGCCAGGTGGTCGCGGCCTTCGAGGCGGCAAGGCAGCGCTTCGGCGCGGTGGACTATCTGGTCAATGCCGCCGGCATCAAGGGCTGGGGCAGCGCCTCGGACACCACGGACGAGTTGTGGCGCAGCAACATGGCAGCGAACCTGGACGGCTCCTTCCATACCTGCCGCGCCTATGCCCAGGCCAGCGAGGGGCGCGACAGCGGCGCGGTGGTCAATATCTCGTCCCAGGCCGGGCTCGAGGGGCTGCCCGCCCGCCTGCCCTATGTGACCTCGAAACATGGGGTCATCGGCCTGACGCGGGCCGCGGCGATGGACCTGGCGCCGCGCGGCATCCGGGTGAACTGCGTCGCGCCCGGCATCATCAACTCGCCCTTTACCGAGGCGATGTTCGCCGACCCCGAACGCGCCCGCAAGATGCGCGCCGCCCATCCGATCGGGCGCGAGGGGCGCCCCGAGGAAGTCGCCTCGGTCATCGCCTTCCTGCTGTCGGAGGATGCCAGCTTCATGACCGGGGCCGTCGTTCCCGTCGATGGCGGGATCACCGCCGGCGCCGCCTCGTTCTAAGCGCGCCCCGGCGAATGCGGGCGGCGTCCAGCCGCCCTGCCCTGAACACGCGCCGCGACGCCACCGAAGCCGAGCTTCGGAAAAGCGCCTGATCGGCACCAGGACCGGCCTGCGCCATCCTTGTGAGACGGCATCGCATGGCGTGATGCGAAATGCCTGCCGTTTCCTCGTATCGCAGCCGGCAATGACCGCGACGCCGCCCCCTGGGGACGGCGGGCAACAGACAGACCGTTGAGCGAAAACGGCTTCATCCCAGCAGATTGGAGGAGAAATGCTGCACAAGACAACGAAAATGGCCGCTGTCGCGATGGCGGGCGTCCTGGCGCTGGGGCAACCGCTGCAGGCGCAGGAAGAGGTGAAGCTGCGCTTTGCGCATCCGCTTTCCTCGACCCATTACGCCTGGGTCGAGGGGCTGGGGCGCATGGCGGATGCCGTGGTCAAGGCCAGCGACGGCAGGGTGTCCTATGAGGTCTATCCCGCCGGTCAGCTTGGCAAGGACTATGTCTCGGTCCTCAACAGCAAGCTGGCGGATATCGTGGTCCTGATCCCGTCCTATGCATCCGACAAGATGCCGCTGACGACCGTGGCGGAACTGCCGGTGAAATACGAGGACGCCTGCGATGCGACGCGCAAGCTTTGGGAAATCGCCAGGCCCGGCGGCGTGCTTTCCGAAGCGGAATACAAGCCCCAGGGCATGCGCGCGCTGTTCGTGACTATCCTTCCCGGCTACAAGGTTCCCACCACCACCAAGCCGGTCCGGTCGCTGGCCGACCTTCAGGGCCTGAAGATCCGGGCCTCGGGTGCCGCCATGGAGCAGACGGTCCGTGCCCTGGGTGCGGTTCCGATCCAGCTGACGGCCAGCGAGATCAACGATTCCCTGCGCCGCGGCACCATCGACGGCGCGATCTGGCCCTATCACGCCGCGCCGCCCTATGAACTTGAATCGCTGTTCAAATACGGCGCCGAGGGGCCGAACCTGGGTTCCGCGACCATCGTCTTCGCCATGGCGGAAAGCAAATGGCAATCCCTGCCCGAAAACATCCGGCAAGAGATCACCGCCGCCGCCGCCGAGGCGCAGGAGAACCTGTGCCGATGGACCGAGGGCGAAGAGGCCAGGGTCCGCCAGGACATGATCGACAAATACGGCTATCAGCCGGCGGTCCTGAGCGACGAGGAGATCGCGCTGTGGAACGAAAAAACCGCGACGGTGGCCGAGGGTTGGGCGGCGCGCATGAACGACAACCGCAAGCCGGGCACCGAGATCCTCGAGGCGTTCCGGCAGGCTGAATGAATGCGCTCCGGGACGGGCATCCCGTCCCGGAACCGCCGGGAAAAAGGAAGGCGCAGCATGTTCGAAGTCGATCTGGCCACGGGTTGGGAGCCGGTCGCCGGCACCGCCGGCATATTCGTCAAGCCGCTCAGCGGCGCCTGGAACGAGGCGGAAGCCGAGGGGTTTCGCACCCGCTATGTCCGCTTCGAACCGGGCGGCGAGACCTTCGCGGCCTTCACCCATCCGCATTGGGAAGAGGCGCTGCTGATCGAGGGCGCGCTGACGCAGAAGGAAAGCGGCATCACCTTGCGCGCCCCGGCCTATGTCATCCGCCCGCCGGGAACGCCGCACGGGCCGCTGGTCTCGGCGTCCGGCTGCCTGATGATCGAGATGCAGTATTTCGCCCGGCGCCGCCTGGGCCTGGCGGATTATCTCGACCCCAGGGCGCCCCAGGGCCCGGCCGGCTGAACCCGGCGATCCGGCCGCAGCGACAACCCCTTGGCGGGCCGGCTTGTCCTGGCCCGGCGAATTTGTAACCAGCGGGAGGAAAAGGCGATGAAAAGACCGGCGAAGCTTGCCGCCCTGGGCCTCTTGCCGCTCATGACCGCCGGAAATGCGGCGGCGCAAGCGCTTAAGGTCTCCGATCCGTGGCCGGCAAGCAACTCCATGCGGCCAGGTTCTTGTCGATACCGTGGCCGAAGCGACCGGCGGCCGGGCCGGGTTCCATACCGGGCGGCTAGGCAAGGGCCAGCTTTCGGTGCGGCCGTCGGGCATGGCCGACATCGCCCTGGCTCCCGCGCCCTCCAGCCCGGACAGGATGCCGCCGAGCGGCGGCCTCGACCGGCCGCGGATCACCAGGGACACCTGCGACAGGCTCGGCCGGCTGCGGTCGCCGGCGCAGGAAGGCGGCCTGCTGGGCATGCATGCGCTGTTCGCGACCGCGCCGCCGGGCGTGAAGGGGCGCCGGAACGCGCGCATCGCGTCGATCGAGATCGACGGGGCCAGATGGCTGGACGACAAGGGCCGCCTCCGGCAGCCAGAGGCTCGAGCCCCATATCGCCGCCGGCGAAACCAACTGACGGGACGAAACAGGACAGCCCGGACGCATCCCCATGCGTCCGCCATTCCGGGAGGGGATTGATATGGAACCATACGATTATCTCGTTGTCGGCGCCGGTTCCGCCGGTTGCGTCATGGCGAGCCGCCTGTCCGAGGATTCCAGGAAAAGCGTCCTGCTGATCGAGGCGGGACCGTCGGCGGATTATTTCTGGATCAACACCCCCGCCGGCATGGGCCCGCTTTTCCTCAACAAGCGCTACAACTGGGCCTTTACCACCGAAACCGTTCCGACCCTTGGCGGGCGCACGGTCTATTGGCCCCGCGGCAAGACGCTGGGCGGATCGAGTTCCGTCAACGGCATGGTCTATTCGCGCGGCCATCCGATGGATTACGACCATTGGGCCAGCCTCGGCAACGAGGGCTGGAGCTACCGCGATGTCCTGCCCTATTTCAGGAAATCCGAGTGCAACGAGCGGGGCGCAGACGCGTTTTTCGGCGGCGACGGCCCGCTGGCGGTCAGCGACCCGGTGATCCGCCACCCCTCGACCCAGGATTTCGTCGCCGCCGCCGTCAGGAACGGCATCCCCGAGATCCGCGGCCTGAACGCGCCGCCCTACGAAGGCGTCTCGTATCAGCAATTCACCATTCGCGGCGGCCGCCGGGAATCCGCCTATACCGCCTTCGTCAAGCCGGTCCTGCATCGCCGCAACCTGACCGTGCTGACCGGGGTCCAGGTTCTGCGCATCGTCCTCCGAAACGGCGAGGCGACCGGCGTCGAGGTGATCCAGGACGGCGCCAGGCGGATCATCCACGCCGCGCGCGAGGTCATCCTGTCCGCCGGCGCGCTGGCCTCGCCGCATCTGCTGATGCATTCGGGGATCGGCGATGCCGGGCAGCTTCGCAAGTTCGGCATCCAGGCGGCAAGGCACCTGCCCGGCGTCGGGCAGAACCTGCAGGACCATTGGTTCGCGCCCTTCCTGATGCGGGTGACGCCCGACAGCTCCTATAACGGCCACCTCGTCGGATGGCGCAAATATGTCGAGGGGATGCGCTACCTGCTGACCCGTCGCGGCTACCTGGCGATGGGATCCTCGGCGGTCAGCGCCTATGTCCGGTCCACGCCCGACCAGCCGCAGCCCGACCTGCAACTGGCGATCCGGCCAATGACCTCGAACTTCCTGCCCAGCGGCCAGGTCGTCGTCGACCCCGAGCCGGGGATGAGCGGGGCGACGGTGCTGGTCGGCCCGAAATCGACCGGCCATATGGCACTGAAATCCGCGGACCCGCTGGCGGCACCGGCCTTTCACCCGAACTATCTGGGCGACGAGGACGACATCCGCCGCACCCTGATCGGCATGAGGTTGTTTCGCAGGATCCTCGCCACCGAGCCGCTGTCGCGGCGGATCGTCAGCGAACTGGCGCCCGGACCCGATGCCGTCACAGACGACCAGCTGCTGGATCATCTGAAACAGGCCGGCAGCACGGGCTGGCACCAGACCAGCACCTGCAAGATGGGCAGGGACGAGATGGCGGTGGTCGATCCGCAGCTGCGCGTTCACGGCATCGGCCGGCTGCGCGTGGCGGACGCCTCGGTCATGCCGCGCATCACCCGCGGCAACACCAGCGCCCCGACCATCATGATCGCCGAGAAGGCCGCGGACATGATCCGCAAGTCGCCGCTGCCGCCTTGGCAGGCTGCGCCGCGCTGAGGCGCATCGGATCGCGGCCCGGCCGGCCAGGCGGGCCCGCCCGAAGCCCGGCGACGCAAAGCAAGGCGCGGGCCGCAAGCGCATCCCCTGCGCGGCGGATCAGGCATGGAAACGGGGAACCGATCAGAGCCAGAATGGAAACCGGGCGTCTAGCGCCTGATATTCAAAGCATTTCTTGATAGGATGGCGACCCCGCCAGGACTTGAACCCGGAACCTAGCGCTTAGAAGGCGCTTGCTCTATCCAGTTGAGCTACGGGGCCGCATGGCGGCAGTCATGGCGCAGGACGGCGGCTGAATCAACCGTTCAATCCGAACCGCGCAGCGCAATCGTCATGAAGACGCTGTTCGGATCGGGGTGGTAGTCGCCAAAGGGCGGGCATTCGACGAAACCCGCCCGCGCATAAAGCCCGCGCGCGGCGATGAAGGTCGGCTGCACCCCGGTTTCCAGGCTCAGCCGCGCCATGCCCTCGGCCCGCGCATGGGCGACCAGCGCCCCGAGCATGCGGCGGGAATGGCCGCGCCCGCGCGCCTCGGCCAGCACATGCATGGACTTGATCTCGCCATGATCGGGGGCGATGCGCTTGACCGCGCCCATGCCGACCGGCACGCCGCCCTCGCGCAGCACGAAAAAGGCGATCTCGGGGCCCTCCAGCGCGGCGCGCGGCAGCATGTGGATCGATTCCGGCGGCGTGTCGGCATGCATGTCGGCGGTATGGCGCCGAAACAGCAGCGCCAGATCCTCGCCCAGGGGGCTTTCCCGCCCGATCACCAGATCCCCGCCACCCATCGCACCGTCCCTTTGCTGCTGCGCGCCGGACCCTAGCAGCGGCCGGCGCGATTGCGAAGCCCCGCGCGGCCAGGCGGCATGAAAAATAAGGAAGAATGCGCGCGCCAGCCCCTTGCGGCCCGGACGCTTTCCGCGCCGGGCCGGCGGCAGGGGAACAGCGGTCCGCCGCCCGGCCAGCCTTGGGAAAACATTCGCCGCCCGCCGGGGCGGCCGGGGCCCGCCCGGCTTGCCCGGCCCCGACCCGCCCGCTACCTCTGGCGCGGAAACGGAGGCGCCCATGTCCATCGTCATCGAGCACATGACCAAAAGCTTCGACGGCACCGCTGTCCTGCGCGGCATCGACCTGACCATCGAATCGGGCGAGCTGGTGGCGCTGCTCGGACCCTCGGGCTCGGGCAAGACCACGCTTCTCAAGATCATCGCCGGGCTGGAATGGCCGGACTCGGGCGGGCTGGTGGTGCATGGCGCCGACTGGCTGCACCTGGCGGCGCAGGACCGCCGCATCGGCTTCGTCTTTCAGCATTACGCGCTGTTCCCGCATATGAGCGTGCGCGACAACATCGCCTTCGGCCTGACCGTGCGCCCGCGCGCCCAGCGGCCGGGCAAGGCGGTGATCGCGGCCAAGGTGGACCAGCTGCTGGAGTTCCTGCAGATCGCGCATCTGGGCGACCGCTACCCGGCTCAGCTTTCGGGCGGCCAGCGCCAGCGGGTGGCGCTGGGGCGCGCGCTGGCCATCGAGCCCACGGTGCTCTTGCTGGACGAGCCCTTCGGCGCGCTCGACGCCGCCGTGCGCCGCGACCTGCGCGCCTGGCTGCGCCAGGTGCATGACGAGGCCGGATCGACCACGATCTTCGTCACCCACGACCAGGAGGAAGCCTTCGAGCTGGCCGACCGCGTCGTAGTGATGGGCGAGGGCCGGATCGAGCAGATCGGCAATGCCGACCAGATCCACGATCATCCCGCCAGCCCCTTCGTCGCCCGCTTCATGGGCGCGACCATCGAATTGCCGGTGATGCTGCAGGCCGGCCGGGCCGAGGCGCAGGGGCTGGACCCCAGCCGCCTGCCGCGCCGCGCCCTGCCCGACGGGCCGGCCACGCTGTTCCTGCGCCCCGCCGACGTGACGCCCCTGGCAGATCCCGCCGGGCGCTGGCAGGTCGCCCATCGCACCAGCAACGGCGCCCTGCTGCGGCTGGAGCTGACCGACGGCACCGGCCAGTTCGGCATCGACCTGCCCCGCCGCGCGCCCGAGGCGCAGGGGCTGGTCCCCGGCGCCCGCGTCAACCTGCGCCCCGAGGCGGGCACGATCTTTCCCGGCCCGCGCGCCCTGGCTTCGCAGGCCGCCACCGCCGCATTCCCCCGCAAGGAGAAAAGCCTATGACGATCCGCAAGCTTCACGTCGCCGCGCTGGCGCTGATGCTGGGCAGCAGCCCGGCGCTGGCCCAGGACAAGATCCTGAACGTCAGCTATGACATCGCCCGCGAGCTGTTCGAGGCGCTGAACCCCGAGTTCCAGGCGCATTGGAAGGAAAAGACCGGCCGCGACGTGACCATCGACCAAAGCCATGGCGGCTCGTCGAAACAGGCGCGCGCCATCCTCGAAGGGCTGCCGGCCGATGTCGTCACCTTCAACCAGGAAACCGACGTGGACGTGCTGGCCCAGAACGGCCTGGTGGCCGAGAACTGGCGCGAGGCCCTGCCGAACGGCGCCTCGCCCTATTACTCGCTGCCCGCCTTCCTGGTGCGCAAGGGCAATCCCAAGGGGATCAAGGACTGGTCGGACCTGGCGCGCGACGACGTGCAGGCGGTGTTCCCCAACCCCAAGACCAGCGGCAACGGCCGCTATACCTATCTGGCCGCCTATGCCTATGCCCTGACGCAAGCGGGCGGCACGCCCGAGACGGCGCAGGAATTCGTCGGCAAGATCTTTGCCAACGTCCCGGTCTTCGACACCGGCGGCCGCGCCGCCACCCAGACCTTCGCCGAGCGCAATATCGGCGACGTGCTGATCACCTTCGAGGCCGAGACCAAGGGCATCGCCAAGCAATACGAGGCCCAGGGCTTCGAGGCCGTGACCCCCGCGACTAGCCTTTTCGCCGCCTTCCCGGTCGCCGTGGTGGCCGAGAACGCCGAAAAGAACGGCTCGACCGAGGTTTCGACGGAATATCTCAACTGGCTCTACTCGCCCGAGGCGCAGGACACCCTAGCCGAGAACCACTATCGCACCACCGACGAGGCGGTGACGGCGAAATACGCCGCCGAGTTCCCCGAGGTGAAGCTCTTGACCGTGGACGAGGTCTTCGGCGGCTGGCAGAAGGTGCAGGATGAGCACCTGGCCGAGGGCGGCATCCTCGACAAGGTCTTCGTCAACCAATGAGCGCCGCCGCCGCGCCCATCCGCGCGAAACGCGTATTGCCGGGGTTCTCGCTGAGCCTCGGCACCACGTTGCTTTACGTCGGGCTGGTGATCCTGATCCCGGTGGCGGCGCTGGTGCTGAAGGGGGCCGAGATCGGGCCGGCGCGGTTCTGGGCCATCGTCACCGCGCCGCGCACGCTGGCGGCGCTGCGGGTGACGCTGACCGCCGCCGCCGCGGCCACCGTCTTCAACGCCTTCTACGGCCTGCTGATGGCCTGGGTGCTGACGCGCTACGACTTTCCCGGCAAGCGCATCCTGGACGCGCTTATGGACATTCCCTTCGCCCTGCCGACCGCCGTCGCCGGCATCTCGCTGACCGCGCTTTATTCGGCGAACGGCTGGTTCGGCGCGCCGCTGGCCGGCGCCGGGATCGAGCTGGTCTATACGCTGGGCGGCGTGATCCTGGCGATGACCTTCACCTCGATCCCCTTCGTGGTGCGCGCGATCCAGCCGGTGCTGGAGGATCTGGACCCGGCGCTGGAGCAGGCGGCGATGACGCTGGGCGCCCGGCCCTTTGCCATCTTCCGCCGCGTGGTGCTGCCGGCGATCCTGCCGGCCTGGCTGGCGGGTTCGACCGTGGCCTTCGCCCGCTCGCTGGGCGAGTTCGGCGCGGTGGTGTTCATCGCCGGCAACCTGCCCTTCAAGACCGAGATCGCGGCGCTGCTGGCCTTCATCCGGCTGGAGGAATACGACTACCAGGGCGCCGCCGCCATCGCGCTGGTGCTGCTGCTGTTCGCGCTGATCCTGCTGGTGGTCTCGAACCTGATCCAGTTCCGCGCCGCCCGCCACCTGGAGGCCCGCTGATGAGCACCGTCGCGCTGACCCACGCCCCCGGCCAAAGCCGCGCGGTGCCGCGGCTGCTGATCGGGCTGGCCTTCGCGCTGACCGCGATCTTCGTGGTGGCGCCCCTGGCCTTCATCTTCTGGCGCGCCTTTGCCGAGGGCTGGGCGGTCTATCTGAAGAACATCGCCGATCCGCTGGTCCTGCATGCGATCTGGCTGACGACGCTGGTCGCGGTGATCGTGGTGCCGGTCAACATCGCCTTCGGCATCGCCGCCGCCTGGGCCATCGCCCGCTTTCGCTTTCCGGGGCGCAAGCTCTTGATGGTGCTGATCGAGATCCCCTTCTCGATCTCGCCGATCATCGCCGGCATCTGCTACCTGCTGCTTTACGGCCGGCAGGGCCTGCTGGGCCCGTGGCTGGCCGCGCATGACCTGAAGGTCATGTTCGCCCTGCCCGGCATCGTGCTTGTGACCATGTTCGTCACCGCCCCCTTCGTCGTGCGCGAGGTGCTGCCGCTGATGCAGGCGCAGGGCTCGGAACAGGAGCAGGCGGCGGTCACGCTGGGCGCGCGCGGCTGGCAGGTGTTTTCCCGCGTCACCCTGCCCAATATCCGCTGGGCGCTGCTTTACGGCGCGGTGCTTTGCACGGCGCGGGCGGTGGGCGAGTTCGGCGGCGTCTCGGTCGTCTCGGGCTCGATCCGCGGGCAGACCAACACCCTGCCCCTGCAAATCGAGCTGATGTTCAACGACCTCAACACCACCGGCGCCTTTGCCGCCGCCTCGACGCTGACCGTGATCGCGCTGGTGGTGCTGGTCGTCAAGGCCGCGTTGGAAAGCCGCAGATGACGGCTCGTAACTGGCGGGAATGTCAGTGGACTTGACCCGCCACCCCGCCTAGGCTGCAGGCCATGGACGCCGCGATCAAGGACCAGAAACAGCCCTGCCCCGAACTGCCGAAGCCCCGCAGCTTCTGGCAGCGCATTGCCGACCGGCTGGCGGCGATCGTCGGCGCGCGCCGCCCGGCCACCCCGCCCGAGAAATCGGTGGCCTTCACCATCGCCGTGATCGCGCTGGGGGCCAAGCTCGCCAAGGCCGACGGTGCCGTGGCGCGGTCCGAGGTGGCGGCCTTTCGCCGCGTCTTCATCATCCCGCGGTCCGAGGAAAAGAACGCCGCCCGCGTCTTCGACCTGGCGCGGCAGGACGTGGCGGGCTTCGACGCCTGGGCGCGGCGCATCGCGGCCATGTTCCCGGCGGGCGACCCGGTGCTGGCCGATGTGGTCGAGGGGCTGTTCATCATCGCCGTCGCCGATGGCGACCTGCACGAGGCCGAGATCATTTTCATCGACGAGGTGGCGCGCATCTTCGGCCTGCCCGCCGCGCAGGTGGCGGCGATCCGCGCCCGCCACGACCGCCGGCAGGGCTGCCCCTCTTGCGAGGTGCTGGGCGTGACGCCCGACACGCCGCTGCCCGAGGCGCGGCGGCGCTGGCGCGAACTGGTGCGCGAAAGCCATCCCGACCGCGCCCTGGCCCGCGGCCTGCCGCCCGAGGCGATCCGCCTGGCTGAGGCGCGCACCCGCGCGCTGAACGAGGCATGGGAGACCTTCCGCAACATGCACCCCAAGCGCTGCGCCGGCCCCAGCCTGTCGACCTAGGCGGGCTACGGAAAAACGGCCCGGGTGTCTAGATCCGGCTCTGGACGCCGGGAAATTCGCCGCAAAATGACCCGGAAACCTCAAATTCCTGGACCAGTTGCGCCAGATCGGGGACCAATTCCTTTACAGAAAAGGCCCAAGATCCTTTTCCAGCAGCCTGCCAGGGGCCAAGGCATTGCCGGGACGCCTGTGACCTGCGCGCCCCGGCATCCTCGTCGCGTCAGGCCATCGCCGCGCGCAGCGCCTTGCGGCGCGCCACGCGCTCGCGGATCGCCTCGATGTCCGTCACCGGGGTCGCGGCGAACAACTCGCGCGTATAGGGGTGGCGGGGGTCTGCGAAGACCTCTTCGCGGCTGCCCTGCTCGACCGCCTCGCCCTTGTTCATCACCAGCACGTCGTCGGCGATATAGCGCACCACCGACAGGTCGTGGCTGATGAAGACATAGGCCAGGTTGAACTCGTCCTGCAGGTCGGCCAGCAGGTTCAGCACCTGCGCCTGGACCGAAAGGTCCAGCGCCGAGACCGGCTCGTCCAGCACCAGCAGCGTCGGGTTCAGCATCAGCGCGCGGGCGATGGCGATGCGCTGGCGCTGCCCGCCCGAGAACATGTGCGGATAGCGGTTGAACACCTCGGGCGGCAGGCCGACCTTGGCCAGCATCTCCTCGGCGCGGCGGCGACGCTCGGCGGCGGGCGTGTCGGTGTTCAGAAGCAGGGGCTCCATCAGCACGTCGCCGATCTTCTGGCGCGGGTTCAGGCTGCCATAGGGGTTCTGGAACACCATCTGCACCTTGGAGCGCATCTCGCGCGTCAGCCGCGCCTTGCCGATGTCCACGGGCTTGCCGTCGATCAGCAGCTCGCCGCCCGAGGCCGGGTCGATCAGCGCGATGATCCGCGCCAGCGTCGACTTGCCCGAGCCGGATTCGCCGACGATGGCCAGCGTCTTGCCGCGATCGACCGAGAAGCTGATGCCCTTGACCGCGCGCACCATCTTGGCGGCGCGGGTCAGCGAGCCGGGGACGTAATAGTCGCGGATCAGGTTGCGCCCTTCGACGACACTCATGGCTGCACCTCCGGTTCAAGGAAGCTGCCGACGGTGGGCAGCCGGTCGCCCGTCGCGTTCTCGGGCAGGGCCGAAAGCAGCGCGCGGGTATAGGGATGCGAAGGTGCCTCGAACAGCGTCAGCACGTCGGCCTCTTCCATCTTGCGGCCCTTGTATTGCACCTGCACGCGGTCCGCCGTCTCGGCCACCACGCCCATGTCGTGGGTGATCAGGATCAGCGCCATGCCGGTCTGTTCCTGCAGTTTCATCAGCAGGTCGAGGATCTGCTTCTGGATGGTCACGTCCAGCGCCGTCGTCGGCTCGTCCGCGATCAAGAGGCGCGGGCCGGTGGCGATGGCCATGGCGATCATCACCCGCTGGCATTGCCCGCCGGACATCTGGTGCGGATAGCTTTTCAGCTTTTCCTCGGGGTCGGGGATGCCGACCTGGCGGAACAGCTCCAGCGCGCGGGCGCGGGCGGCGCGTTTCGACAGGCCCGCGTTGAAGCGCAGCACCTCCTCGATCTGGTAGCCGGTGGTAAAGCTGGGGTTCAGGGACGCGATGGGTTCCTGGAAGATCATGGTGATCTCGCGCCCGATGATGCGGCGGCGCTGGCGCGGGGTCATGCGCAGCAGATCCTGCCCGTCGAAGGTCATCTCGTCGGCGGTGACGGTGGCGGTGTCGGGCAAAAGCCCCATCGCCGCCAGCATCGACACCGACTTGCCCGAGCCCGACTCGCCCACGATGGCCAGCACCTCGCCCTTGTCCACGGTCACGTCGATGCCGTCCACGGCGGTGAAGCTGCCGGTCGAGGTGGCGAAGCGCACGGTCAGGTTGCGGATTGTCAGAAGCGCCATCGGTCAGCTCCGCTTCAGTTTCGGGTCGAGCGCGTCGCGCAGCCCGTCGCCCATCAGGTTGATCGCCAGCACCGAGACCAGGATGGCGAGGCCGGGGAAGGTCACGACCCACCAGGCGCGCAGGATGAACTCGCGCGCCTCGGCCAGCATGGTGCCCCATTCGGACGCCGGCGGCTGCGCGCCCATGCCGAGGAAACCCAGCGCGGCGCTGTCGAGGACCGCCGAACTGAAGGAAAGCGTCGCCTGCACGATCAAGGGCGCCAGGCAATTGGGCAGGATGGTCTTGAACATCAGCCGCAGGTTGCCGGCGCCCGCCACCTTGGCGGCGGTGACATATTCGCGCGCCTTCTCGCCCATCACCGCGGCGCGGGTCAGGCGTGCGAAATGCGGCTGGTAGACGATGGCGATGGCGATCATCGCATTGGTCAGCCCCGGCCCCAGCACGGCGACCAGCACCAGCGCCAGCAAGAGCGAGGGAAAGGCCAGCACCACGTCCATGACGCGCATGATGACGGTATCGACCCAGCCGCCGAAGAAACCGGCGACCAGCCCGATGATGATGCCGCCGGTCAGGGCGATGGCGACGACGACGATGCCGATGAACAGCGAATATTGCGCGCCATGGATCAGCCGCGACAGCATGTCCCGGCCCACGGCATCGGTGCCCAGCAGAAAGCCCGCGCGCCCGCCCTCTTGCCAGATCGGCGGCACCAGCAGCGCGTCGCGATATTGCTGCGTCGGGTCATGCGGCGCGATCAGCGACGCGAAGATCGCGGTCAGCACCAGCAGGACGAAGACGACGAGGCCGATCACCGCGCCGCGGTTCTGGCTGAAATAGAACCAGAACTCGCGCAGCATCCGGCGGCGGATGGCCGCGTCCGAAATCTTGACGGTGGTATCGGTCATTTGTGCCGGATCCTCGGGTTGATGAGACCATAGGTCAGGTCGACGATCAGGTTCACGATCATCACGATGGCGGCGATCAGCAGCAGGCCCGACTGCACCACCGGATAGTCGCGGCGCGAGATCGAATCGATCATCCACTTGCCGATGCCGGGCCAGGAAAAGATCGTCTCGGTCAGGATGGCGCCCGCCATCAGAACGCCGACCTGCAGGCCGATGGTGGTGATGACCGGGATCATGGCATTGCGCAGCGCATGGACCCCGATCACCCGGCGGGTCGACAGGCCCTTGGCCCTGGCGGTGCGGACGTAATCCTCGCCCATCACCTCCAGCATGGCCGAGCGGGTCTGCCGCGCGATCACCGCCAGCGGAATGGTCGCCAGCACGATCGAGGGCAGGATCAGGTGGCTCAGCGCCGAGGCGAAGGCGCCCTTCTGCCCGGAAATCAGGCTGTCGATCAGCATGAAGCCCGTGACCTGCGGAAAGAAATACATCAGCGAGATGCGGCCCGAGACCGGGGTCCAGCCCAGCACGCCGGAAAACAGGATGATGAGCAGAAGCCCCCACCAGAAGATCGGCATGGAAAACCCGACCAGCGCCGCGGTCATCGAAACCTGGTCGAACCAGCTGCCGCGCTTGATCGCCGCGATCACGCCCACCGGCACGCCGATCACCGTGGCGATGATGATGGCCACCAGCGCCAGCTCGACCGTGGCCGGGAACAGCGCCAGGAACTCGGTCAGCACCGGCTTCTTCGTCACCAGCGAATTGCCCAGGTCGCCCTGCAGCAGGTTGCCGAGATAATGCAGGTATTGCTGCCAGACCGGCTTGTCATAGCCAAGCTGCGCCGCGATCTGGGCATAGCGCTCGGGCGAGACGCCGCGCTCGCCGGCCATCAGCAGCACCGGATCGCCCGGCAGCAGGCGGATGAAGCCGAAGGCCACCAGCGTGATCCCGATCATCGTCGGGACCAGGTAAAGCAGTTTCTTGAGGATGAATCTGAGCATCGAACCCTAACCTAAGGGCCGTGCAAGGAAATTTCCCTGCACGGCCGCGAGAGTTTCAATCCGGGCGCGACCTTATTCGGTCAAGTCCACGGTGTCGAAGACATAGTCGCCCAACGGCGACTGCACGAAGCCGGTGACGTTCTTGGCCATCGGCACGTATTGGGTCGAATGCGCCAGCGTGGCCCAGGGTGCCTCGCGCTTGAAGATGACCTGCGCCTCTTCGTAAAGCTTGACCCGCTCGTCATGGTCCGAGGTCGCCTTGGCCTTGGCCAGCAGGTCCGAGAATTCCTGGTTGCACCAGAAGGCACGGTTCGCCCCGCCCGGCGTGGCCGCGGCGCAGGACAGAAGCACCGACAGGAAGTTGTCGGGATCGCCGTTGTCGCCGGTCCAGCCCAGGATGACGGCGCCCTTGCGGCCCTCTTCCATCGACTTCTTCAGGTATTCGCCCCATTCGTAGCTGACGATCTCGACCTTGACGCCGACCTTGGCGAAGTCGCTCTGGATCATCTCGGCGGTGCGGCGGGCGTTGGGCATGTAGGGGCGCTGCACCGGCATGGCCCAGACTTCCATGGTCAGGTCCTTGACGCCGGCTTCCTCCAGCATCGCCTTGGCCGCCTCGGGATCGTATTTGTCGTCCTCGATGGCGTCGTTATAGGACCACATGGTCGGCGGGATCGGGTTCTTGGCGACCTCGGCATTGCCCTGGTAGACGGCATCGATCAGCGCCGGCTTGTCCATGGCCATGTTCAGCGCCTTGCGGACCTGCGGGTTGTCGAAAGGCGCGACGGTGGTGTTATAGGCCAGGTAGCCCACGTTCAGGCCGGGCTGCTCGTCCAGCTTGAGGTTCGGATCGGCGCGGATCTCGTCCAGGTCGGCGGGCGCGGGATAGGGCATCAGGTGGCATTCGCCGGCCTTGAGCTTTTGCAGCCGCACCGAGGCGTCGGGGGTGATGGCAAAGACCAGGTCGTCGATCTTGGGCGCCTCGCCCCAGTAGTCGGCGTTCTTCTGATAGCGGATCACCGCGTCCTTCTGGTAGGCGACGAACTTGAAGGGGCCGGTGCCGATGGGGGCGTTGTTCAGGTCTTCGCGGGTGCCGGCGGCGTCCAGCGCATCGGCATATTCCTTGGACACGATCGAGACGAAGGGCATGGCCACATTGGCCAGGAACGGCGCCTCGGGCTGGTTGAGGGTGAACTTCACCGTATGGTCGTCGACCTTTTCGATGGACTTGATCAGCTTGTCCATCTCCATCGAGGAATAATACTCATAGGTGATGCCGGGGATGTATTCGTGCCAGGGATGGTCGGCGCTGGCCTGGCGCTCGAAGGTGAAGATCACGTCGTCGGCGTTGAAGTCGCGCGAGGGCGTGAACTTGTCGTTGGAATGGAACTTCACGCCCTGGCGCAGATGGAAGGTGTATTCCAGCCCGTCCTCCGACACGTCCCAGCTTTCGGCCAGGGCCGGCTCGATCTCGGTGGTGCCCGGCTTGAACTGCACCAGACGGTTGTAGACCGCATGGCCCGAGGCGTCGAAGGTGGTGCCCGCGGTATAGGGCGCGGCGTCGAACCCTTCCGGCGAGCCCTCCGAGCAATAGACGAAGGTCTTGGCATGCAGCGGCGCCGCAGCCATCAAGGCGAAAGCCGATGCCGCAAGCATCCGGGTGGAGAAGAGTGACATAATGCCTCCCATGTCTAGAGATATTCCCTGTCCCGATGCAAACGAATCTGCCTGACAGGTCAAGTGCTTTGCCGGGTCTGATCGTCGATTTGCCGCAATGACGCTGCGAAACGCCAGAATCATCGGGCGAATCTTGGCGTTCCACCGGGCAGCCATGGGAGGGCCCCCGCCGCAAAAACAGACAGAACCGGACCGTTCAGACGCTGCCGCGCCGCCGGTTCCGGCCCTGGGCGGGATGATTCTCGGCCCGACATCTGCGGATCGGCGCAGCGGGCAGGTCCGCGCCGGCGGCGGGACATCATCCGCCGTCGCCACGCCCCAGGAAAAGCGCCACGAAAAGATAGATCCCTGCCGCACCGAACAGGATGGCCCAGAAGAAGGCGCCGCCCGCTGCCTCGAACGCCGCCCAAAGCAGGGGCAGCAGGACGCAGAGGACGCGGACCCAGAGCGGGCGGAAGAACGGGTGTTTGGGATCGACCAGCATCCCGCCAGCCTAGTGCAGCGCGGCTGCCGGCGCCATATCCCTCGGCGCCTTGGGCCGATGGGGTGGCATTGCGCCGGCTCCAGCCTGCCGAGGCCTGGCCGCCTCGACCACCGGCGGCGGCGCCTGCCCTTCTTTCGTGCCCAAATATCCTGGGGGGACGTTTCCTCCACCCCGTCGAGGGGTGGAGGAAACGCGGGGGGCAACGCCCCCCGACGCCAGCGGCGCAGCCGATCCCGGCGCGGCCGTCCGGCACCCGGCCGCACCGCCGGGACACAAACACCGGCCGCCCCGGCCACACCCTCGATCCTGGATCGCCCCGCCATACATCCTGCATTCAGCCGGGGGAATGCGTCAGGAAAAGCGCGCGCTTGCATCGGCCCGACGGGCCCTCACCCCATGCCCAGCGGATCCTGGCGCCAGCGGGCGCGCTGGCGGTCCTCGCGCAGGCTCCACAGGGCGATGGCGCCCCAGGACAGGCAATAGGCCAGCCCCAAGGCCAGCACCAGCCAACCCGGAATCGGGCCGATGGCGGCGCGCTCCAGCAATTCGCCCGCCGATTGCAGCGGGGTCGGATGCACCCCCAGCTTGCCCAGATAGGCCGCGGTCTGGATCAGCAGGATCCAGAAGTAATTGCGCCGGATGCGCCGGCCGATGGCAGTGCGCAGGCTGACGTGATAGGCGGGGCGGCGGTAATCCTCGGCCAGCCGGTCCTGCCAGCCGGTTTCCAGCCGCAAATCGCCGTCGCGCAGCATCGGCGCCATGAAGTTCAGCTCCATCCAGCGGCAGCGCGCGCGCCAGACGTTGAAATAGCGATAGCGCCGGGCCTCCAGCATCAGGAAGAAGATGATGAGGATGCCGACCAGAACCAGCGGCAACGGCGATGCCTGGGGCGAGGAAAAGGTGATCGACAGCGCCACCCCCAGCGTCACCACCGACCAGTTCGTCGTGGTGTCGAGCCGCGTGCGCCAGATGGTCGAGCGATAGATTTCGGCCCGGTAAAGATGCGCAAGCGCGCCGATTTCCGCCGTGTCCAGCGACTTGCGGCTGTTCTGCTGTCCGTCCATATGCGCGTTCTCCCTGCCTTGCAGCTTGGCAGGGCCGGACCTTGCCGGCAAGACCCCCGGTCCGCGGCCGGACCCTCCGCGGCCTTCAGCCCAGCCGCTCGATCAGCGCCATCGCGGCTTGCGGATTATGCGCCTTGTGGCCGCCGATGACGTAAAGATAGACGTCGCGCGGCCCCGGGACCGCGTTCGGCCCGACATGATCCAGCCCCTCGGGCAGCTCGCCCGCGGCCCAGATCCGCGCCCTTTCCGCCCAAAGATCCAGCGCGGCCGGCGAATAGCCCAGCGCCTCGTCCGCGCTGGTGCCCATGATGCGCGCATAGACGAAGGGCGCGGTCGGATCGGCGATCTGCAGATACTTGCCGTCCGCGGCGACCACGGCCGCCACCCCATGCTCGCGCAGCATCTCGGTAAAGGCGGGCGTGCGGAAGCTCTCGTGGCGGACCTCGACCACATGGCGCAGCGCCCTGCCCTCGGCCGAGGCGGGCAGCAGCTTCAGGAAGGCCTCGAAATCCGCCGGCTCGAATTTCTTCGTCGCCATGAACTGCCAGTTGATCGGCCCCAGCTTGTCGCCCAAGAGCATGACCCCGCCGGACAGGAAGCGCGCGATGGTTTCGCCCGCATCGGCCAGCACCTTGCGGTTGGTGGCATAGCGCGGCGCCTTCAGCGAAAAGACGAAATCCTCGGGCGTCTCGTCATGCCATTTGCGAAAGCTCTCGGGCTTTTGCGCGCCGTAATAGGTGCCGTTGACCTCGATCGAGGTCAGCCGGCGGCTGGCATGTTCCAGCTCGCGCCGCTGCGCCAGCCCCTCGGGATAGAAGCTGCCGCGCCAGGGCTCATAGGTCCAGCCGCCGATGCCGATGCGGATGCGTCCCGCCGCCGCCCTGCCCTTGTCCATCCCCCGTCCTCCTGCGCTGGCGATTCGGCCGATCATAGCGCAGGGCGCGGACCAGGCCCTAACCCGGCCGCTTGCGCGTCAGCGAGAACTTGTAGGGCGACATGCCGTATTGCCCCCGGAACACCTTGGAGAAATACGAGGACGAGCCGAAGCCGCAGGCCACCGCCACCTGCATGACGCTGAGATTGGTCTCGGTCAGCAGCGAGCGGGCATGCTGCAGCCGCACCCTGTTGAGGTATTGCAGCGGCGTCGTGTCCAGGTAGCGCTGGAACAGCCGCTCGAGCTGGCGGCGCGAGATGCCCAGGTGGCGGGCGCATTCGGCCAGGTCGATCTCGTCCTCGACATGGGCCTCGATATAGGCCACGGCGCGGATCAGGTGGTCGTTGCGCGTGCCCAGGCGGACGGAAAGCGAACTCAGCTGTTCGTCCTCGCCGCGGCGGATCTGGCCCAGCAGGCACATGTTCATCACCGCCTGGCCCAGCTCGGCGCCGTAGTAATCCTCGATCAGCTTCAGCGCCAGTTCGGCCGAGGCGACGCCGCCGGCGCAGGTGACGATGCGTTCGTCGATGCAGAAGATGCGCCGCTCGGGCACCAGGTCGGGATATTTCTCGGTAAAGTTCGGGATGTTTTCCCAATGCAGGGTAAAGCGGCGGCCGTTGAGGATGCCGGCACGGGCCAGCGCATAGGCGCCGGTGCAAAGCCCGCCCACGGTGCCGCCATGGCGCCATTGCTTGCGCAGCCAGTCGGTCAGCTCGGCGCTGCACCCCGCATCCGGCTCGACCCCGCCGCAGACCAGCACGTAATCCGAGGCCAGCGCCTCGGACAGCGGCGCGTCGGGCAGCAGCGGCACCCCGTTCGAGCAGGTGATCGGCGCGCCGCTTTCGCTGTGGATGCGCCATTTGAACAGCACCTGCTCGGTCAGCTGGTTGGCCACCCGCAAGGGCTCGATCGCCGAGGTGAAGGCCAGCATGGTAAAGCGCGGCATCAGCACGAAGGACACGGTGATCGGCGCCCGGACCGGCGTCGCAAGCTTCACATGGGCAATGCCCCGCGCGATATAGCGTTCGCTGTCGTCAGCAACAGATTGCGGCACGATGGTTTCCCGGATGCTGCACCCGGCCGGGGGACCGGGCGTCCGTTCCGCATTGCCACAAGCCGCGGCGCGCTGCCAAGCCCCTTGGCAAGGGGCCGGGCAGCGTCGGCCCAAGGCCGCCTCAGGCGGCCAGCAATTCGTCGGCCGGGCCGAAGAACTCGTAATGGATGCGGTCCGCGGGCACGCCCGCCAGCGACAAGGCCGCCACCGCCGCGCGCAGGAAGGGGCGCGGGCCGCAGATATAGTAATCCGCCGCCTCCGAGGGGGTATTGGCCAGCAGCCATTCCTCGGTGATCAGCCCGGCATGGTCGTAGTCGCGGCCCGCGACCTCGTCCGCCAGCGGCGTCTGGTGGAAATCGGTGACGGTGATCTGCGGCCGCCGCTTGGCCAGCGCGCGGACATGGGCGCGCATCGCATGGGTGTCGCGGTCGTGGGTGCCGTGGATGTAATGCACCGGCACCGGCGCATCCGATTGCACCAGCGCCTCCAGCATGGCGACCATGGGCGTCAGCCCCACGCCCCCCGACAGCAGCACCACCGGCCGCTCGGGCCGGTCGGGCAGGAAGAACTCGCCCGCGGGCGCGGCCACCTTCAGCACCGTGCCCGGCCTTTGCTGGTGCAGCCAGCCCGAGACCAGCCCCTGCGGCTCGCGCTTGACCGAGATGCGATAGGTCTGGCCGTTCGCCGCGGCCGAGATCGAATAGTTGCGCTTGGCCGGGGCATGGCCGGGGATCTCCAGCCAGAAGGTCAGGTATTGGCCCGGCTTGTGCGCCATCACCGGCCCGCCATCGACCGGGCGCAGGATGAACGAGGCGATGGTGCTGCTTTCGCGGATCACCTCGTCGATGCGGAAGTCGCGCCAGCCGTTCCAGCCGCCCTCGACCGCCAGCTGCTCGTCATAGATCCGCCGCTCGCGCGCGATCAGGATATTGGCAAGGAACCAATAGGCCTCGCCCCAGGCATCCAGCACCTCGTCGGTGGCGGCATCGCCCAGAACCGCCTGGATGGCGCCCAGAAGCGCCTCGGCGACATGGGGGTAATGTTCGGGCAGGATCTGCAGGCCGACATGTTTCTGGGCGATGCGCTCGACCGCGGGAACCAGCGCCGTCACGTTGTCGATATTGTTGGCATAGGCCAGGATCGCCCCGGTCAGCGCGCGCGGCTGCGATTCCGAACCGCCCTGGTGCGTCTGGTTGAACAGGTCGCGGATGTCCGGGTTCTGGAACATGCGCGCATACATTTCGCGAATGATGTCAAGGCCATGCGCCTCAAGCGCGGGGACGGTGGCTTTGACCAGGGCGATGGTCTGCGCGCTCAGCGGCTGCGGCATTCGGCTTCTCCTGCAAGGGGGCGCGGCAAGGGATCGGCCGCGACTCAAAACATGTATTGTGGATACATGTATCTTTGCCGCCAGAAACATGCAATCAGGATACATGTTTTATCGGAGCCTGCGATGCGCCTGACGCGCTATACCGATTATGCCATGCGCGTGCTGCTGTATCTGGGCCGCGAGCCCGAGCGGCTCTGCTCGATCGGCGAGATCGCGCAGGCCTATGGCATTTCGCAAAACCACCTGATGAAGGTCATCAACGACCTGGTGCATGCCGGCTTCCTGGCCAGCCTGCGCGGGCGCAACGGCGGCATCCGCCTGGCCCGTCCGCCGGCCGAGATCAATGTCGGCGCGCTGGTCCGCCATACCGAGGACGATTTCGACCTGGTCGGCTGCGGCACCTGCATCATCGCGCCGGCCTGCGGGCTGACCTCGGTGCTGGACGAGGCGATGGCGGGGTTCATGGCGGTGCTGGACGGCTACAGCCTGGCCGACGTGCTGGCGCGGCGGCCGGATTTCTCGCATCTGCTGCACCCGGTCGCGGCGCGCGAACCGGCACGGTCCTGACCCGGATCAGCCGTCCGGCCCGGCATCCCTTTCGCGGAACGCCCAGTCCTGGAACGCCTGGGCGTTCTCGGCCAGGTCGGCGGGCTGCGGATCGTTGGCCAGCAGGTAATAGCCATAGTTTTCCAGCACCGTGACCGGGGACAGCTGCACCAGCCGGCCGCTGTCCAGGTCATCGCGGATCATCGCCAGCGGGCATAGCGCCACCCCCTGCCCGGCCAGGGCGGCGGCGCGAAGCAGATTGAAATCCTCGAAGACCGGCCCGGCCTCGTCCGGGCCGATGCCCTCGCCCATCCGCGCCAGCCAGGCGCGCCAGGCGGATGTGTCGGTGTCGTGCAGCAGCCCGGCGGCCCTGATCCCGGCGGCCGAGGGCGGCGCCTCGCCCAGGCCGGACAGCAGCGAGGGGTTGCAGACCGGCGCGCTTTCGCCGGGCAGGAAGGCCAGCACCCGCACCCCCGGCATGACCGGCGGGCCATCCGAGAAGACGAAGGCGAAATGCGTGCTGCGAAAGTCGATCTCTTGCCCGTGCATGGCATAGACCACGCGCAGCGCCAGGTCGGGATGCGCCTGCCGAAAGCGCGAAAGCCGCGGGATCAGCCAGCAGATCGCGACCGAGGGGATGGCGGCGATCACCAGCGGCTGCGCGCCGCCGGCCATGCGCACCCGCTTGCAGGCCGCCTCGATCTCGGCCAGCGACAGGCTCAGCGTGCGCGCCAGCTCCTGCCCGCGCGGCAGGAGGCGCGGCCGCGGCCCCGAGCGGTCGAACAGCGCAACCCCCAGGAATTCCTCGAGATGGCGGACCTGGTGGCTGACCGCCGACTGGGTGACGAACAGCGCCTTCGCTGCCTCCTTGAAGCTTTTCAGCCGGGCGACGGCCTCGAAGGCACGCAGGGCATTGAGCGGCAGAAGCGACATGGGAAGCGATCCGCAGAAGTTGAGATTTTCTCAAGCGAAGCATGAGAAACGGTCTTTTGACAAGACCCCTTGCACGCCCGATCCTGACGCCATCCGAACCCCCAAAGAACAAAGAGGACATCCCATGCAACGCGACAGGCTTCAAAGTTTCGTCGGCAATGGCGAGAAGGCGGCCCCGACCTTCTCGGTCACGGAAATGCAGCGCCGCCAGGACGCGATCCGCGCGCATATGGCGCAGGCGGGCGTCGATGCGGCGCTGTTCACCTCGTATCACAACATCAACTATTACGCGGATTTCCTCTATTGCCAGTTCGGCCGCCGCTACGGGCTGGTGATCGACCATGACAAGGCGACGACGATCAGCGCCGGCATCGACGGCGGCCAGCCCTGGCGGCGAAGCTTCGGTGGCAACGTCACCTATACCGACTGGCAGAAGGACAATTATTTTCATGCCCTGCGCCAGCTTGCCGGCAGCGCCAAGCGCATCGGCATCGAGTTCGACCATGTGAACATCGACCTGCTCGACCTGCTGAAGGCGGAATTTCCCGGCGTCGCGTTCGTCGACATCGCCGCCCCCGCCATGCGGCTGCGCATGATCAAGTCGGCCGAGGAGATCGCCCATATCACCGAGATGGCCCGCATCGCCGATGTCGGCGGCGCGGCCTGCGTCGAAGCGACCGCCGTCGGCGTGCCCGAGCACGAGGTGGCGCTGCATTCCACCGCCGCCATGGTGCGCGAGATCGCCAAGACCTGGCCGCATGCCGAGCTGCTGGACACCTGGACCTGGTTCCAGTCCGGCGTGAACACGGACGGCGCCCACAACCCGGTGACGAGCCGCAAGATCCAGCGCGGCGACATCCTGTCGCTGAACTGCTTCCCCATGGTCGCGGGCTATTACGTCGCGCTGGAGCGCACGCTCTTCGCCGAGGAGGCCAGCGACGAACACATCCGGCTGTGGGAGTTCAACTGCAAGGTCCACGACCGCGGCAAGGAATTGCTGGTGCCGGGCAAGAAATGCTCGGAGATCGCGGCCGAGCTGAACGAGATGTATGCGGCCCAGAACCTGCTGCAATACCGCAGCTTCGGCTATGGCCACAGCTTCGGCGTGCTCTGCCACTATTACGGCCGCGAGGCGGGGCTGGAACTGCGCGAGGATTGCGAGACGGTGCTGGAGCCCGGCATGGTCGTCTCGATGGAGCCGATGATCACCATCCCCGAGGGCATGCCCGGCGCCGGCGGCTATCGCGAGCATGACATCCTGGTGATCGAGGAAGGCGGGAACCGCAACATCACCGGCTTCCCCTATGGACCCGAGCATCTGATCGTCAAGGGCAAGGCCAAGGCCGCCTGACCCCCGCCGCCCGCCGGACCACCCGGCGGGCGGATCGCGTAACGGCGGTTCCGACCGCCGCCACCGGCCCGCATCCCCCGCGGGCCGGGCCGAAAGGCCATTGCCGGCAGAGGAGGCCGGCAGGAACACCCAAGGGAGGGTAATCAATGTCCAATCCAACGCTCGCCGCGGCGGCCGGCATGCCGCAGGATGCGGCGCCGGACGCCGAGGTCTCGCGCGATGTCGTCAGGAAGGTGCTGGGCGCCAGCTTCGTCGGCAATTTCGTCGAATGGTTCGACTATGCCTCATACGGCTATTTCGCCACCGTCATCGCCCATGCCTTCTTCCCCGAGATCGCGCCGACCAGCGCGCTGCTGGCGACCTTCGCGGTCTTCGCCATCTCGTTCATCATCCGCCCGGTCGGCGGCATCATCTGGGGCGCGATCGGCGACCGGGTCGGGCGGCGCACGGCGCTGTCCTGGTCGATCCTGATCATGTCGGGCGCCACCACCGTCATCGCGCTGCTGCCGTCCTATCACCAGATCGGCCTGCTGGCGCCGGTGCTTCTGCTGCTGGTGCGCATGGTGCAGGGCTTTTCCGCCGCGGGCGAATATGCCGGCGCCACCTCGTTCATCGCCGAATATTCGCCGACCCACCGCCGCGGCCTTTACACCAGCATCGTGCCGGCCTCGACCGCCGCGGGGCTGCTGGCCGGCTCGCTGATGTCGGCGGGGCTCTTCGCCTTCCTGGACGAGGCGCAGATGCAAAGCTTCGGCTGGCGCATCCCCTTCCTGCTGGCGCTGCCGCTGGGCTTCATCGGCCTTTATATCCGGCTGCGGCTGGAGGATACGCCGAAATTCCGCGAGCTGGAAAAGACCCATCACGTCGAGGCCACCCCGGTGCGCGAGCTGTTTCGCAACCATCGCCGGCAGATCGCCATCGCCTTCGGCGTCACCTGCCTCAACGCCGTGGGCTTCTACCTGATCCTCAGCTACATGCCCACCTATCTCTCGACCGAGATGGGCATGGGCAAGGCGCAGGCCTTCCTGGCCACCAGCATCTCGCTGGCCAGCTACATCTTCCTGATCTTCCTGATGGGCATGCTGTCGGACCGGCTGGGGCGCAAGACGGCGCTGATCACCGCCTCGGTGCTGTTCATGGCGCTGACCGTGCCGCTGTTCAGCATGCTCGACGGCGCGAGCTTCCTCACCATCGTGCTGATCCAGATCGCCTTCGGCGCGCTGCTGACCATCAACGACGGCACCCTGCCCTGCTTCCTGTCCGAGATCTTTCCGACCCGCGTGCGCTATTCCGGCTTCGCCTTCAGCTTCAACGCGGCGAATGCGCTGTTCGGCGGCACCGCGCCCTTCGTCGCGACCTGGCTGATCAGCGTGACCGGCAGCAAGCTGGCGCCGGCCTGGTACCTGGTCGGCGCCGCCGCGCTGGCGCTGGTCGCCATGCTGATGGCGCGCGAGACCGCCGGCAAGCCGCTGGAGGACTGATCGCGCAAGGTCAAAGGCAAGGCCCAGGGGGCCGGCCGCCGGCGATCCGCCGCGGCCGGCCCCTAGGATTCGACCGCGGGCAGGAAGGTGCCCTTCAGCCCCAGGATATGGTCATGCACCCGCCGCCCCGCCGGCGACAGCGCCATGTCCTCGCGCCGGATCAGGAACCAGTTGCGCTGGATCGGCAGCCCCTCGGCCTTCAGCGCCACCAGCCGGCCGGCGCGCAATTCCTCGGTCACGGTATGCTGCGAGATCAGCGCGATCCCCAGCCCGGCGATCACCGCCTGCTTGATGGTCTCGTTCGTGCCCATCTCGACCATGCGCCAGGGCGTGCCGTCGCCGATCCGGTCCAGGAAGCGCGTCATCAGGATGCGCGTGCCCGAGCCCGGCTCGCGCGCCAGATAGGTTTCGGCCAGCAGATCCCGCGGCGTCGCCGGATCGGCTGTGGCCAGCCGGTGATCGGGGGGCGCGACGATGATATGGGGATGCGGGCCGATGGGCTCGGCCACCACCGCCGGGTTGCGCGGCGGCCGGCCCATGATCGCCAGGTCCAGCGCGCGCGAGGTCAGCCACTGGATCACCGTGTCGCGGTTGCCGATGCGCAGCGTCACCTCGACCTCGGGCAGCGCGCGGCGCAGGTCGGCGACAAGGCGCGGCGCGAAATACTTGCCGGTCGAGACCACCCCCAGCGAGACGTTGCCGGTATGGCCGCTTTGCAGTGCCGCCACCCGCCGCGCACAGGTTTCCAGGGCGATGGCGATCTGCGCCTCGGCCTCCAGCACCGTCCGCCCCTCCTCGGTGGCAAGGAAGGCGCCATGCTCGCCGCGGATCACCATGGGCGCGCCCATCAGGTCTTCCAGCGCGCGCAGCTGGCTGTGGATCGCGGGCGGGCTGAGGCTAAGCTGCCCCGCGGCGCCCGTCAGAGAGCCGCTGTCGATCACCGCGCGCAGCACGCGCAGCTGGCGCAGGGTAATGGCACTGATCCGCTTCATTCAGAATTTCCGAAATACTTTTTTGCATTATTAAATGTTCCTTAAAATCTGGACATGTCAACAAGAAGACGGGACGCGCCAGAGGAGGGGCAGATGACCGCCGAGACAATCCAGACCGACCGCATTCCCGAGGAGCTTCGGCCCGTGATGCAGGCGATGGCCGAGGCCGGCGCCCGGCTTGCCGCGATCATCCGCCGGGGCGGCGACCTTGCCTCGCCGGTCGGGACCAATGCGGATGGCGACGGGCAGAAGGCGCTGGACGTGATGGCGGACGACCTGTTCCGCCAGGCGCTGGCCGGCGCGGGGGTGCGCTGGCTCGCCTCTGAGGAACAGGACGAGGCCGTGGCGCTGGACCCCGCGGGGCGCCTGGCCGTCGCCATCGACCCGCTGGACGGTTCCTCGAACATCGACACCAATGTCTCGATCGGCACGATCTTTTCGATCTACCCCGCCGAGGCGACGGCCGAGGCCAGCTTCCTGCGCCCGGCGCGCCAGCAGATCGCCGGCGGCTATATCATCTACGGCCCGCGCTGCGCCATGATGGTGACGTTCGGCGACGGCGTGCAGCATTACGCGCTGGACCCCGACAGCGACGGCTTCCGGCTGGTCACGGCCCGGCAGGAGATGCCCGAAAGCGCCCTGGAATTCGCCATCAACGCCTCGAACTACCGGCACTGGCCGCAGCCGATCCGGGCCTATATCGACGATTGCCTGGCCGGCAGCGACGGCCCGCGGGAACAGAACTTCAACATGCGCTGGATCGCCTCGCTGGTGGCGGAAACCCATCGCATCCTGATCCGGGGCGGCGTGTTCCTGTATCCGGGCGACGCGCGCAAGGGCTACGGCTCGGGCCGGCTGCGCATGCTCTACGAATGCGCGCCCATCGCCTTTCTGGTCGAACAGGCCGGCGGTCGCGCCACCAACGGGCTGGTCCCGATCCTCGACCAGGGCGCGGCGAGCCTGCACCAGCGCACGCCCTTCGTCTTCGGCTCGGCCGAGAAGGTCGCCCGCATCGCCGCCTATCACGAACTGCCCGAGACCGAGGTTTCGGCACTGTTCGGCCATCGCGGCCTGTTCCGGGCCTGATCTGGAAAAAGAAGGGACACCATGAGCAAGAAACACCCGATCATCTCTGTCACCGGCTCGTCGGGCGCAGGCACCACCACGATCAAGAACACCTTCGACCAGATCTTCCGCCGCGAAAGCATCACCGCCGTCAGCATCGAGGGCGACGCCTTCCACCGCTTCGACCGCGCGGCGATGAAGGCGGAACTGACGCGCCGGACCGAGACGGGCGACCACACCTTCAGCCATTTCAGCATCGAGGCCAACGAGCTGGAGCGCCTTGAGCAGGTGTTCCGCCACTACGGCGAGACCGGCACCGGCCAGACCCGGCATTACGTCCACGACGACCGCGAGGCCGAGAAATACGGCACGCCCCCCGGCCAGTTCACCGCATGGGAGGATTTCGCCCCCGACTCGGACCTGCTGTTCTACGAGGGGCTGCATGGCGCGGTCAGGTCGGACGGCATCGACATCGCCGGCCAGGCCGACCTGAAGATCGGCGTGGTGCCGGTCATCAACCTGGAGTGGATCCAGAAGATCCACCGCGACAAGGCCAGCCGCGGCTATTCGACCGAGGCCGTGACCGACGTGATCCTGCGCCGGATGCATGCCTATGTGCATGTGATCTGCCCGCAGTTCACCGAAACCGACATCAACTTCCAGCGCGTGCCGGTGGTGGACACCTCGGACCCGTTCATCGCGCGCTGGATCCCCACCGCGGACGAAAGCCTGGTGGTGATCCGCTTCAAGAACCCGCGCGGCATCGATTTCCCCTATCTGACCTCGATGATCCAGGGCTCGTGGATGAGCCGCGCCAATTCCATCGTCATTCCGGGGCCGAAGCTGGACCTCGCCATGCAGCTGATCCTGACGCCGATGATCCTGCGTCTGGTCAACGAATCGAAGCGCGCCTGAAGGGAGGGAAGAACATGAACCAGATGGCAAGGATCGACACCGGCATGGAGGCGCAGATGGCCAATGCCATCCGTGCGCTGGCGATGGATGCGGTCGAGGCGGCGAAATCCGGCCACCCCGGCGCGCCCATGGGCATGGCCGACGTGGCCGCGGTGCTGTTCAACCGCTTCATGAAGATCGACCCGGCGGATGCCGCATGGCCCGACCGCGACCGTTTCGTGATGTCGGCCGGCCATGGCTCGATGCTGGTCTATGCGATCAACCACATGCTGGGCTATGACGACATGGACATGGAGCAGCTGCGGAATTTCCGCCAGCTGGGCACACGCACCGCCGGCCATCCCGAATACGGCCATGCCAAGGGGATCGAGACCACCACCGGCCCGCTGGGCCAGGGCATCGCCACCGCCGTCGGCATGGCGCTGGCCGAGCGGATGATGAACGCCCGCTTCGGCGACGGGCTGGTCGATCACTGGACCTATGTCATCTCGGGCGACGGCTGCCTGATGGAGGGCATCAGCCACGAGGCCATCGACTTTGCCGGCCACCAGCGGCTGGGCCGGCTGATCCTGCTGTGGGACGACAACGGCATCACCATCGACGGCCATACCGACCTGTCCACCTCGACCGACCAACTGGCGCGCTTTGCCGCCGCGGGCTGGCATGTGCAGGCGGTGGACGGCCATGACCGCGAGGCGGTGGCCGCCGCCATCGAGGCCGCGCGCGCGGACGAGCGCCCCTCGCTCATCGCCTGCAAGACGGTGATCGGCTATGGCGCGCCGAACAAGCAGGGCAGCCACGACGTGCATGGCGCGCCGCTGGGCGCCGACGAGATCGCCGCGGCGCGCGCGCATCTGGGCTGGAGCCATCCGCCCTTCGAAATTCCCCAAGACATCCTGGACTCCTGGCGCAATGTCTCCGCGCGAGGGGCCGAGGCGCGGTCAGCATGGCAGAAGCGGCTGGAAACGTCCCCAGATCAGGGCCGTTTCAACGCCATGCTGGCCGCGCCCGATGCGGCGGCGCTACGCAGCGCCATCCGCGACTATACCGCCAGACTGGCCGCCGACCGGCCCAAGGTGGCGACCCGCAAGGCGTCCGAGATGGCGCTGGAGGTGGTGAACGCCACGCTGCCGAACACGGTGGGCGGCTCGGCCGACCTGACCGGCTCGAACAACACCCGCAGCAAGGGCATGGTCTCGGTGACGCCGGCCGAGCGCCTGGGCCGCTATGTCCATTACGGCATCCGCGAACACGGCATGGCCGCGATCATGAACGGCATCGCGCTGCATGGCGGGCTGATCCCCTATGGCGGCACCTTCCTGGCCTTTTCCGACTATTCCCGCCCGGCCATCCGGCTGGGCGCGCTGATGGGGGTGCCGGTGGTCCATGTCATGACCCATGACAGCATCGGCCTAGGCGAGGACGGCCCGACCCACCAGCCGGTCGAGCATGTCGCGGCGCTGCGGGCGATCCCGAACCTGATGGTCTTTCGCCCCGCCGATGCGGTCGAGACCGCCGAGGCCTGGGAGATCGCGCTGACCGCGCCCGCCACGCCCTCGGTCCTGTGCCTGTCGCGCCAGAACCTGCCCGCCGTGCGGCTGGAGGCCGATGACGAGAACCTGAGCCGCCAGGGCGCCTATGTCCTGCGCGAGACCGAGGGCGCGCGCGACGTGACCCTGATCGCCACCGGCTCCGAGATCGAGATCGCGCTGGAGGCCGCCGACCTGCTGGCGGCACAGGGCGTGCGCGCCGCCGTCGTCTCGGCCCCCTGCTTCGAGCTGTTCGCCCGGCGTCCCGAGGCCGAGCGCGAGGCGGTGCTGGGCCGCGCCCCGCGCATCGCCATCGAGGCGCTGATCCGCCAGGGCTGGGACGGGCTGTTCCTGCGCCCCGGCGACGGCTTCATCGGCATGGCGGGCTTTGGCGCCTCGGCCCCCGCCCCCGCGCTTTACCGGCATTTCGGCATCACCGCCGAACGTGCCGCCGACCTTGCCAACCAGCTTATCCAGGGAGGAAAGTGATGGCCCTCATCACGCTGCGACAGCTTCTGGACCACGCCGCCGAACATGGCTACGGCGTGCCCGCCTTCAACATCAACAACATGGAACAGGGCCTGGCCATCGTGAAGGCCGCGGCCGAGGTCGATGCCCCGGTGATCCTGCAAGCCAGCCGCGGCGCCCGCTCCTATGCCGGCGACATCATGCTGCGCCGCATGGTCGAGGCCCTGGCCGAGATGAACCCGACCATCCCGATCTGCCTGCACCAGGACCATGGCAACAACCTGGCCACCTGCATGTCGGCGATCCGCCACGGATTCACCAGCGTGATGATGGACGGCTCGCTGCACGAGGACATGAAGACGCCCGCGGATTACGACTATAACGTCGCGGTGACGGCCAAGGTGGCCGAGGCCGCCCATGCCGTCGGCGCCTCGGTCGAGGGCGAGCTGGGCGTGCTGGGCAGCCTGGAGACCGGCGAGGCCGCGGCCGAGGACGGCTCGGGCGCCGAGGGCAAGCTGGATCACAGCCAGCTGCTGACCGACCCGGACCAGGCGGTGGACTTCGTCTCGCGCACCCGCTGCGACGCGCTGGCCATCGCCTGCGGCACCAGCCATGGCGCCTACAAGTTCAGCCGCAAGCCCGATGGCGACATCCTGGCCATGCATGTGATCGAGGCGATCCACGAGCGCCTGCCCGGCACGCATCTGGTCATGCACGGCTCCAGCTCGGTGCCGCAATACCTGCAGGATCTGATCAACGATGCCGGCGGCGCGATGCCGCAGACCTATGGCGTCCCGGTCGAGGAGATCGAGCGCGGCATCCGCCACGGCGTGCGCAAGGTGAACATCGACACCGACTGCCGCATGGCGATGACCGGGCAGTTCCGCAAGATCGCCCGCGACAAGCCCGAAGAGTTCGATCCGCGCAAGTTCATGATCCCGGCCATGAAGGAGCTGACGGCGCTGTGCCGCGACCGCTTCGAGCGTTTCGGCACCGCGGGCCACGCCAGCAAGATCAGGGTCATCCCGATGGACGAGATGGCCAAACGCTATGCGTCGGGGGCGCTGGACCCGGCAATCACTGGCGCGAAAGCCGCCTGAGGAGGAGGAAGCCCGATGAACGAGATGAGCAAGTCCGAAATCACGGACAAGAAAAAGCGCTACGCCGCCGGCGTGCTGAAATACGCCCAGATGGGTTACTGGGACGGCGACTACCAGCCCAAGGACACCGATGTGCTGGCGCTGTTCCGCATCACCCCGCAAGAGGGCGTGGACCCGATCGAGGCGGCGGCGGCCGTGGCCGGCGAAAGCTCGACCGCGACCTGGACCGTGGTCTGGACCGACCGGCTGACCGCCTGCGACCAGTATCGCGCGAAAGCCTATAAGGTCGAGCCGGTGCCGGGCACGCCGGGGCAGTATTTCTGCTATGTCGCCTATGACCTGATCCTGTTCGAGGAAGGCTCGATCGCCAACGTCACCGCCTCGATCATCGGCAACGTCTTCAGCTTCAAGCCGCTGAAGGCCGCGCGGCTCGAGGACATGCGCTTTCCGGTCGCCTACATGAAGACCTTCGCCGGCCCGCCCACCGGCATCGTGGTCGAGCGCGAGCGCCTGGACAAGTTCGGCCGCCCGCTCCTGGGCGCCACCACCAAGCCCAAGCTGGGCCTGTCGGGCAAGAACTACGGCCGCGTGGTCTACGAGGGGCTCAAGGGCGGGCTCGACTTCATGAAGGACGACGAGAACATCAACTCGCAGCCCTTCATGCATTGGCGCGACCGCTTCCTCTACTGCATGGAGGCGGTGAACAAGGCCACCGCCGCCACCGGCGAGACCAAGGGCCATTACCTCAACATCACCGCCGGCACGATGGAAGAGATGTATCGCCGCGCGGAACTGGCCAAGGAGCTGGGCTCTGTCATCGTCATGGTGGACCTGATCGTCGGCTGGACCGCGATCCAGTCGATCAGCAACTGGTGCCGGCAGAACGACATGATCCTGCACATGCACCGCGCCGGCCACGGCACCTATACCCGGCAGAAGAACCACGGCATCAGCTTCCGCGTCATCGCCAAGTGGCTGCGCATGGCCGGAGTCGATCACCTGCATACCGGCACCGCCGTCGGCAAGCTGGAAGGCGACCCGATGACCGTGCAGGGCTATTACAACGTCTGCCGCGAGACGGTGAACGCGGTGGACCTGCCGCGCGGCATCTTCTTCGAGCAGGACTGGGCCAACCTGAAAAAGGTGATGCCGGTCGCCTCGGGCGGCATCCATGCCGGGCAGATGCACCAGCTGCTGGACCTGTTCGGCGACGACGTGGTGCTGCAATTCGGCGGCGGCACCATCGGCCACCCGATGGGCATCCAGGCCGGCGCGACCGCGAACCGCGTGGCGCTGGAGGCCATGGTTCTGGCGCGCAACGAGGGCGTCGATATCGCCAATGAGGGTCCCGAGGTGCTGCGCAAGGCGGCCAAGTGGTGCAAGCCGCTGGAGGCGGCGCTGGATACCTGGGGCAACATCACCTTCAACTATACCTCGACCGACACCTCGGACTTCGTTCCGACCGCGTCCGTCAGCTAAGGGAGAGATCAGATGCGTATCACTCAGGGCTGCTTTTCCTTCCTGCCCGACCTGACCGACGAGCAGATCCGCGACCAGGTGGAATACATCCTGTCGCGCGACTGGGCGGTCGGGATCGAATGGACCTCCGAGCCCCATCCCCGCAACACCTATTGGGAGATGTGGGGCAACCCGATGTTCGACCTCAAGGACGCCAAGGGCGTGATGATGGAGCTGGACGACTGCCGCAAGGCGCATGGCGACAAGTATATCCGCATCAACGCCTTCGACAGCACGCGCGGCTGGGAGACGGTGATGATGTCCTTCATCGTCAACCGCCCGGAAAACGAGCCGAGCTTCAAGACCTGGCGCATGGAGGCCGATGGCCGCCATATCCGCTATACCCACGAGATGGTCGGCTAAGCGGACTGCTGCTGCCGGGGGGCTGTCTGCCCCCCGGACCCCCCGAAGGTATTTTCGCAACGGAGAAGGGCTGATGGACGGCGATATGGGCGAGACGCTGGCGACCGTGGATCTGAAGGCCGAGTATGAATCCTCGGGCGTGCGCGAGATCCTGGACGAACTGGACCGCGAGTTGATCGGGCTGGCGCCGGTGAAGCAGAGGATCCGCGAGACGGCGGCGCTGCTGCTGGTAGACCGGGCGCGGCGCGACCTGGGGCTGGCCCATGAGGTGCCGACGCTGCACATGAGCTTTACCGGCAATCCCGGCACCGGCAAGACCACGGTGGCGCTGAAGATGGCCGGGCTGCTGCACCGGCTGGGCTATGTGCGCAAGGGCCACCTGGTCAGCGTGACCCGCGACGACCTGGTCGGGCAATATATCGGCCATACCGCGCCCAAGACCAAGGAAGTCCTGAAGAAGGCCATGGGGGGCGTCCTGTTCATCGACGAGGCCTATTACCTCTACAAGCCCGACAACGAGCGCGACTATGGCCAGGAGGCGATCGAGATCCTGCTGCAGGTGATGGAGAACAACCGCGACGACCTGGTGGTCATCATGGCCGGCTATGCCGACCGGATGGACCGCTTCTTCTCGGCCAATCCCGGCTTTCGCTCGCGCATCGCCCATCACATCGAGTTTCCCGACTATACCGACGAGGAGCTGGGGCGGATCTCGGCCTCGATGCTGGTGAACCAGGGCTATGTCTTCGACGAGGCCGGGCGGGCGGCGATGGAGGAATATATCCGCCTGCGCCGCGATCAGCCGCATTTCGCCAATGCCCGCTCGATCCGCAATGCGCTGGACCGGGCGCGGCTGCGGCAGGCGAACCGGCTGTTTTCCGGCGAGGTGCCGGTCGATGCGCGGGCGCTGTCCACCATCACCGAAAGCGACATTCGCGCGAGCCGGGTGTTTTCCGGCGGGCTGGACATCGACGGCAGCCGCCGCATGATCGAGGATTGAGGGCGGGCCGCTTGCGGCCTGCCGGGGGCTTGCCGGTCAGCCGGAAAGATCGGGACGGGCGGGTTGCCGCGGCGTGGCGAAGGTCTTGCGGAACCAGTCCTGCACCATCAGCTTGTCATAGACGAAGCGCCGGCTGTCGCCATGCCCGCGCGGGTCCGAGAGATAGTTCATGTCGGTCAGCCGTTCTTCGCCCGCGCGGATGACGGTGTCGCCCTGCATCAGCCGATAGCGCAGGTGGATGCGCGGCGGCGTGGTGTCGCGCAGGAAGCGCACGTCGTTGAAGCCGCTGCGCCAGGGTTCGAACTCGCCGGCAAGGTCGATGTCCAGCACCTCGATGGCAAGGCTTTGCCCGGCGGGCAGGTAGCGCGCGCCAAGCTCGGCAAACCAGCGGTCGAATTCGGCCAGCACCGAGGTCCGGCTGCGTTCGCGGCGGAACTCGCGGTCGCGGAAGCTCTCGGGCGCGACATAGGTGACGGTGACGTTTCCCCCCGCCGATGCGTCCGGCCCGGCCATGGCGGCAGGCGCGGCGAGCGCCAGGGAAAGGGACAGGCAGATGGTCCTGAGCATGGCTTGCCTCCGCGCTTCCAGCCCTGTGCCAAGATATGGGCATGGGGCGCGAAAAGTCAAAGCCGGGCTCAGGCCCTGGCGTCCTCGAGCATCATCCGCGCGGCCTTTTCGGCGATCATCATCACCGGGGCGTTGGTGTTGCCGCTGGTGATGGTCGGCATGACCGAGGCGTCGGCGATGCGCAGCCGGCCAAGCGCGCGCATCCGCAGCCGCGGGTCGACCACCGCCGCGTCGTCGGCGCCCATGCGGCAGGTGCCGACCGGGTGGAAGATCGTGGTGCCGATGGCGCCGGCGGCGCGGACCAGATCCTCGTCGCTCTGGAAGGCGATGCCGGGGATATGCTCCTCGGGGTCGAAGCGGTTGAAGGCGGGCTGCGCGGCGATCCTGCGGGTCAGGCGGATGGCACGCGCGGCCACGTCACGGTCGGCCTGGGTCGACAGGTAATTCGGCCGGATCGCGGGATGGGCGCGGAAATCCGGCCCGGCGACATGGACCGAGCCGCGGCTTTCCGGCCGCAGGTTGCAGACCGAGGCGGTCATCGCCGGAAAGGGATGCACCGGGTCGCCGAACTTGTCGAGGCTGACCGGCTGGACGTGGAACTCCAGGTCCGGCGTCGCCTTGTCCGGCCCCGAGCGGGTGAAGATGCCAAGCTGGCTGGGCGCCATCGACATCGGGCCCGAGCGTTTCAGCAGGTATTCCAGCCCGATCGACGCCTTGCCCATCAGGCGCGAGGCCTTTTCGTTCAGCGTCGGCACGCCGCGGACCTTGTAGACCAGCCGCAATTGCAGGTGGTCCTGCAGGTTCTCGCCCAGGCCCGGCACCTCGACCTGGGGCGCGATGCCGGCCGCCTGCAGCACCTCGCCGCGGCCGACGCCGGAATGTTCGAGGATCTGCACCGAGCCGATGGCGCCCGCGGCCAGCACCGTCTCGCGCGCGGCGCGGACCTCGCGCCGCTGGCCCTGGTGGTGAAAGACCACGCCCGCGACCTCGCCCGCCTCGATCACCAGCCGCTCGACCTCGGCCCCGGTCAGGATGCGCAGGTTCGGGCGGTGGCGCACCGGGCGCAGAAAGGCCTTCGCCGCGCTCCAGCGCCAGCCGCGGCGCTGGGTCACGTCGAAATAGCCGCCGCCCTCGTTGTCGCCGCGGTTGAAGTCCTCGGTCCGTGGGATGCCGGCCTGCTCGGCCGCCTCCATGAAGGCGTCGAGCACGGCCCAGCGAACCCGCGCCGTCTCGACCCGCAATTCGCCACCGGCGCCATGCATGTCGTCGGCCCCGCGATAATGGTCCTCTTGCGCCTTGAACAGCGGCAGCACGTCGTCCCAGCCCCAGCCGGTGCAGCCGAGCTGGCGCCAATGGTCGTAATCCGCCGCCTGCCCGCGCATGTAGATCATGCCGTTGATCGAGGAACAGCCGCCCAGCACCCGGCCGCGCGGGTAAAGCAGCGCGCGGCCGTTCAGCCCCGGCTCGGGTTGGGTGCGAAAACCCCAGTCGGTGCGCGGGTTGCCGATGCAATAGAGATAGCCGACCGGGATATGGATCCAGTGGTAATTGTCGCGCCCCCCGGCCTCGAGCAGCAGCACCCGGTTGCCGGGATCGGCGCTGAGGCGGTTGGCCAGAACGCAGCCGGCGCTGCCCGCGCCGATCACGATATAGTCGTAGCTTTCCATCGGACACTCCATGATGGCCCCCGCCGGCGCGGGGGCCGCACCATCACGATTCGGAACGGAACCCCATTTTTCTGCCCAGCCTGGTTGCGAAGAACTCGCCGACGAGGCCGCGGCGGAACAGCAGGACGCAGACCATGAAGACGAGGCCGGTGATGATCGTCACCGGGAAGTCCGATGTGGCCAGGTAGTTCTGCAAGGTGACCACCAGGCCTGCGCCGACGATGGGCCCCAGGAGCGTGCCGATGCCGCCCAGCAGCGTCATCAGGATCACCTCGCCCGACATCTGCCAGGTCACGTCGGTCAGCGTCGCGAACTGGAAGATCAGCGCCTTGACGCCCCCCGCCAGCCCCGCCAGCGCCGCCGACATCACGAAGGCGCCCAGTTTGTAGCGCTGCACCGAATAACCCAGCGAGATCGCGCGCTGCTCGTTTTCCCGGATCGACTTCAGGATCATGCCGAAGGGCGAGTTCACGAAACGCCGGATGATCAGGAGCCCGATCACGAACACCGCCAGCACGAAGTAATACATGTTCATCGGCCGGTTCAGGTCGATCAGCCCGAACAGGTGCCCGCGCGGCACCGACTGGATGCCGTCCTCGCCATGGGTGAAGGGCGCCTGCAGGCAGAAGAAGAAGAACATCTGCGACAGCGCCAGCGTGATCATGGCGAAATAGATGCCCTGGCGGCGGATGGCGATGGCGCCCATCACCAGCCCCAGCAGGGCCGCGCCGGCGACGCCCAGCAGGATGCCGGCCTCGGGCGACCAGCCCCAGACCTTCACCGCATGGGCGGTGAAATAGGCCGCGCCCCCGAAGAAGGTGGCATGGCCGAAGGACAGAAGCCCCGTGTAGCCCAGCAGCAGGTTGAAGGCCGAGGCAAACAGCGCGAAGGCCAGAAGCTTCATCAGGAAGATCGGGTAGAGGAACATCGGCGCCACCAGCAGCCCGGCCAGGGCGATGGCGACCAGCACCAGCTGCACCTGCCCCGCGCGCGGATGGGCCGCGACATGTTCCGAGGCGACGGTTTCGGATTTTGCGGCCATGTCAGGCATCCTTTCCGAAAAGGCCCGCGGGCCGCAGGATCAAGACGATCGCCATGATGACGAAGATCACGATGTTCGAGGCCTCGGGGTAGAAGACCTTGGTCAGCCCCTCGACCACGCCCAGCATGTAGCCGGTGACGATGGCGCCCAGGATCGAGCCCATGCCGCCCACGACCACCACCGCGAAGACGATGATGATCAGGTTCGAGCCCATCAGCGGGCTGACCTGGTAGACCGGCGCCGCCAGCACGCCGGCAAAGCCCGCAAGCCCGGCGCCGAGCGCATAGGTCAGCGTCAAGAGCAAGGGCACGTTGACGCCGAAGGCCTGCACCAGCACCGGGTTTTCCGTCGCCGCGCGCAGGTAGGCGCCGAGCTTGGTCTTTTCGATCAGCAGCCAGACCCCGATGCAGACCGCCAGCGAGGCGATGACCACCCAGCCGCGATAGATCGGCAGGAACATGAAGCCCAGGTTCACCGCCCCGGTCAGCTGCGGGGGCGGCGCATAGGGCTTGCCCGAGGCGCCGAAGAAATAGCGGAAGGTGCCCTCGATCGCCAGCGCCAGGCCGAAGGTGAAGAGAAGCCCGTAAAGGGGATCGAGCTTGTAGAGCCGCGACAGCATGGTCTTTTCCACCAGCGCCGCGAACACCCCCACGATCACCGGCGCCAGGATCAGCGCCAGCCAGTAGTTGATGCCGCCCACGGTCAGGAGCAGCAGCGCCGCGAAGGCGCCCAGCATGTATTGCGCGCCATGGGCGAAGTTGATCACGCGCAACAGCCCGAAGATCACCGCCAGGCCCAGCGACAAGAGCGCATAGAAGCTGCCGTTGATCAGCCCGACCAGCAATTGCCCCATCAGGGCCTGGAGGGGCACGCCGAAAATCATCGTCATCTCACACCCCCAGTTCCCGATGCAGCATGTCCATCTGCGCCGGCAGTTCGGCGACCGGGAATTCCGCCGTCATGCGGCCGTGGTCCATCAGGTAGAAGCGGTCGGCGACCTTGGCGGCGAAGCGGAAGTTCTGCTCGACCAGCACCACGGTCATGCCGCGGCCCTTCAGCTTCTGCAGCACCTCGCCGATGGCCTGGATGATGACCGGGGCCAGCCCCTCGGTCGGCTCGTCGAGCAAGAGGCAGCGCGCGCCGGTGCGCAGGATGCGCGCCATGGCCAGCATCTGTTGCTCGCCGCCCGACAGCTTGGTGCCCTGCGAATTGCGGCGCTCCTCGAGGTTCGGGAACAGCGCGTAGATCTCCTCGACCGACATGCCGCCCTCGGCGACCTTCGGCGGCAGCATCAGGTTCTCCTCGACCGAGAGGCTGGCGAAGATGCCGCGTTCCTCGGGGACGAAGCCCAGCCCGGCGCGGGCGGTCTGGTGCAGGGGCAGCGCCATCATGTCGCGCCCGGCGAACTGGATGCGGCCGGTGCGCTTGCGCAGGATGCCCATGATGCTGCGCAGCGTCGTGGTCTTGCCCATGCCGTTGCGGCCGAGGATGCAGATGGTCTCGCCTTCGTTCACATGCAGGTTCACGCCGTGCAGGACGTGGCTTTCGCCATACCAGGCCTGCAGGTCGCGGACGTTCAGAAGCGGCGCGCTCATGCCTCGGACCCCATATAGGCGGTGCGCACGCGCGGATCGGCCGAGACGGTGGCATAGTCGCCCCGCGCGATGATCTCGCCGCGCTGCAGCACGGTGACGTGGTGGCAGATGTCGGCGACGACGCTGAGGTTGTGCTCGACCATCAGCACGGCGCGTTCGGCGGCGACGTCGCGGATGATGCCCGCGACCATGGCCACGTCCTCCTGCCCCATGCCGGCCATCGGCTCGTCCAGAAGCAGCACCTCGGGGTCGAGCGCGAGGGTGGTCGCGATCTCCAGCACGCGCTTGCGGCCATAGGACAGGTCGGCGGCGCGGTGGTCGCGGTATTGCGCCAGGCCCAGCTGCTCGATCAGCTGGTCGGCGCGCGCATCCAGCCGGTCGAGCGCGGACAGCGGCAGCCAGAACTGCGTCGAAAGCCCGTTGGGGCGTTGCAGCGCGACCTTGACGTTCTCGCGCACGGTCAGGTGCGGGAACACCGCCGAGATCTGGAAGGACCGCACCAGCCCCATCCGCGCCACCTTGTCGGGCCGGGTGTTGGTGATGTCCTGGCCCAGGAGCGTGATCTGGCCCCGCGTCGGCTGCAGGAACTTGGTCAAGAGGTTGAAGACCGTGGTCTTGCCGGCGCCATTGGGCCCGATCAGCGCGTGGATGCGCGCATGCTCCACGTCCAGATCCACGTTGTTGACGGCGGTGAAGCCCGCGAAGTCCCGGCCGAGGCCGCGGGCGGACAAGACCACCCGCGGCTGGGACTGCGTTGCAAGCGTCGCCGCCATCACTGGACCAGCGGGCAGCCGCTTTCGGCCGGGTTCAGGAAGGCCTGATCGCCCGGAATCGTGGCCAGGACGTTGTAATAATCCCAGTCCTCGGTCACGTCGCCGGGCGCCTTGACCTCCATCAGGTAGACGTCCTTGATCAGCCGGCCGTTGGGCCCGACCTTGCCGCCCTGGGCAAAGATGTCGTCCACCGGCATCTCGTGCATCTTGGCGGCGACGGCCTCGGTCTCGTCGGTCCCTGCCTCCTGGATCGCCTTGAGGTATTGGGTGACGGCGGAATAGGTGCCGGCATGGACCATGTTCGGCATGACGCCGGTGCGTTCCTTGAAGCGTTCGCCGAACTCGCGCGATTCCGGCGTGCGGTTCCAGTAGAAGCTTTCGGTCAGCGTCAGCCCCTGCGCGGCATCCAGTCCGATGCCATGCACCTCGGCCAGGGTGAAGAGCAGCGCCGCCAGGCGCTGGCCGCCGGCGGTGATGCCGAATTCGGCCGCCTGCTTGATGGCGTTCTGCGTGTCCATGCCGGCATTGGCCAGGCCGATGACCTTGGCCCCCGAAGCCTGGGCCTGCAGCAGGAACGAGGAATAATCCGTCGTCGCCAGCGGGTGGCGCACCGCGCCCGCGACCGTGCCGCCCTGCGACTTGACGAAATTGCCGGTCTGCTCTTCCAGCGAATAGCCGAAGGCATAGTCGGCGGTCAGGAAGAACCAGCTGTCGCCGCCCTCCTTCACCAGCGCGCCGCCGGTGCCCACGGCCAGCGCATGGGTGTCATAGGCCCAGTGGAAGCCATAGGGGGTGCATTGCGGCCCGGTCAGCTCGGTCGTGGCCGCGCCGGTGTTGACGGTGATCTTCTTCTTTTCCTGGCTCAGCGCCTGCACCGCCAGGCCGACCGACGAGGTGGTCAGTTCCATGATCGCATCGACCTGCTCGGTGTCATACCATTGCCGGGCGATGTTCGAGGCGATGTCGGGCTTGTTCTGGTGATCGGCGGTGACGACCTCGACCGGCGCGTCCAGCACCTTGCCGCCGAAATCCTCGACCGCCATCCGCGCGGCCTCATAGGAATACTTGCCGCCGAAATCGGCATAGACCCCGGACTGGTCGTTCAGGATGCCGATCTTGACCACCCCGTCCGAAACCTCGGCCAGGGCAGGCGTGGCAATAAGGCCGACCGCGGCGGTCGACAGCAGAATCTTTCGCATTATGTCCTCCCAAAGGCGCATCCCTTCCACCGGCCGCTTCTGCCTGCCGGGTGGGAATACTGTCCTGTTACCCGCGAGGGGGCGACTCTCGCCTTGCCCCTCCCGCATGGAACGATGCAGGCAATTCGGCTTTGACACAAGTGTTCAGAGAGGTTTAATTTCTTACAGGGCGTGTGCGTTTTCGAACAGATGGCCAATCTCAGCTGGGACGATCTGCAATTCTTTCTGGCGGTTGTGCGCGAAGGGCAGCTTTCGCGCGCGGCGCGACAGCTGGGCACCTCGCATGTCACCGTCTCGCGCCGCATCGACCGGCTGGAGCAGGCGCTGAACACCCGCCTGTTCGAGCGCAATCCCCGCGGCTACGAGCCGACCCCCGCCGGCCAGCGCCTGATCGAGGCGGCCGAGCGGATGGAGCAGGCCGCCGGGCTGATCCCGCTGGAGCAATCCGCCGCCACCGGCCAGGCGCGGCCGCTGCGGCTGGCCATGCCCGAGGGCTTCGGCAGCCTGTTCTCGACCCATCTGCTGCCGGCCTTTGCCGCGGAATTTCCGCTGATCTCGCTGGAACTCATCACCATGCCGCAGGTGTTGTCGCTGTCGCGGCGCGAGGCAGACATCTCGATCACGCTGGACCCGGTCACGAGCGGCCCCTATCGCTCCGAGCGGCTGGTGGACTATACGCTGCACCTCTACGCCACGCGCGAGCATCTGCGCAGCCTGCCGCCGATCGCCAGCCCCGAGGATCTGCCCCGGCTGCGCTTCGTCGGCTATATCGAGGAGATGATCTTCGCCCCCGGCCTCGACTACCTGGGCGAGATCCATCCCGCGATCCGGGCCGGGGTGAAAAGCTCCAGCATCTTCAACCAGCTTGCGGCGGTGCGGGGCGGGCTGGGGATCGGCGTGCTGCCCTGGTATATCGCCGCGAAATATCCCGAATTGCAGATCGTGCTGCCTGAACGGGTCCGCCTGACCCGGACCTATTGGCTGACCTGCCACCGCGACCTGCGGGTGATGCAATGGGTGCGCGCGGTGATCGGCTTTCTGTCGGCAAGGCTGGCCGAGCGCGGCCACGAACTGTCCCGCCCCCTCGGCCATGCCGGGCCGGGCTGAGGCTCGCCCGGCAAGCCCCTGCGGGTGCGGAATCGATCAAATCCTTCGGAAATGCCTCGGGGCTTCGGCATGCCGCTTAACCTTCTCTTAACGTTCCTTTGCCAGAAAGGTCGCAATGAATGGCGACACGATGGGGGAAAGCCCGCCAGATGGCATCGCGACATGCCCTTCCGACGGCCCTGCTGGCGAGGGTTGCCCCGAATGCCCGCCTGCGCAGGGCATCGGCCGTCCACGATCCGCTATATTCGACCGCGCTGGCCCTCGTCCTCGGCAGGGTCATGGGCAGCCCCGTCGCCTTGGCGCAGACCGTGGCCGCCAGCGGCGACATGCTTCCCGGCATCCCGCCGCCCCCGCTTGCGGCCTGGAACCTTGCGTGGGCGTGAACGCCCAGGATGCAATCGACATCGACGGCGGCGGCGGAACGCTGGCGATCCAAGCGGGCGGCCGGCTGGACACAGGGTCCGGCGTCATCGGCAGCGAGGCCGGCAAGTCCGGCTGAGTCAACGTCATGGGCGACGGATCGAACGGCCATGGCCGCGCCTATGCCTCTCGGGGCAGCCTGCGGGCGGGGGCTGCCGGCAGCTTTGCGACCCTCGGCGCGCATGCCGTCGATGCCGGGGCCTCGCTCGACCTGGACGGGTTCGACCAGACCATCGGCTCGCTTTCCGGGGCCGGGGACGTCACGCTTGGCCAGGGCACGCTGACCACGGGCGGGGACGGCAGCGACACGGGCTTCGGCGGCACGATCTCGGGCACGGGCGGGCTGGTGAAAGAGGGCGGCGGCACCTTGATCCTGAGTGGCACCAACACCCACAGCGGCGACATCCTGGTGGCCGGCGGCGTGCTTCAACTGGGAAGCGGCAGCATCGGCACCCTGATGATCGCGGACGACCTGGAACTCGGCACCGGCTCCGTCCTCGGCTTTGACCTGGGCGCCTCCGGCCCGGCCAGCGGCGGCGGCACAAGCGATCACGTCGCCGTCGGCGGGCAGCTGACCCTGGACGGCGTGCTCAGGCTTTCCAATGCGGGCGGCGCGGGCCTGGGCTATTACCGGCTGCTGAGCTATGGCGGGCTGACCGACCATGGCCTTGGGATCGCGACGACGCCGGCACTGGGAACAAGCACCTATGAAATCGTGACCGGCGGCGGCCATGTCGACCTGGTGGTCGGCACGGCGGCGATGCGGCGGTGAAGATCTGGCGCGGCGGCAGCGGCGTCTGGAGCGCGGCGAACCTAGCCTGGCGGGACCGTGGCGGCGACATCCCCATGGCCTTGGGCCGGCGGCCACGGCGCCTTCAACGGGACCGGAGGGCTGGTCGAGGTCCAGGGCGATTTGTCCTTCAAGGGCCTGCAATTCGTCGCCGACAGCTATGCCCTGGCCGGCGGCGGGATGCTGAAGACAGAGGCGGGCGGCGGCGAATTGCGCGTCCTTGCGGGGGCGACGGCCACCATCGGCACCCGGATCGGCGGCACGGGTGCTCCCCTGTCGCTGCCGCTCCCGCTTACGATGGCACTGCAACTGTTCGGCGCTTGTGTCAATCGCGTGATGGCGGCGGGCGGCCCGCCTGGCAACCCTGCGGGGCTGCATTGCCGGCCGAAAGATTCGTGCCGACGGCGGGTCGATCCGGTCGGTCTTGACCTCTGCAGTTCGCACAACGCAGGCCGCCTTGCTCAGATGGCAGCCGGGGCAACTCCACCTCCCCCTCCGCGCCGAAGAGGGCGATCAGCCCATCCGCCGGCACCCCACGCCAGACCAGATAGTCGTGGCCGCCTGCATATTTCCGCCACGCGACCTCATCGCCCTCAAGCCGCAATTCGCGCAGTTACGGCGAGGCTTCCAGAATACCCGCAGTGCCCGCACGCCCGGGCTGCGTCTGGTGGAGGGCTTGTCCTTGGTCGAACGGTCCAAGGCTGCCTGCCTCGCCGCCAATCCTGTAAACCGATTTCCTGCCGGACACCACGCTGCGAAAATCAGGGGCCAGACTTCGAAAGCTCTGCTCTTGCAGGCTCGGCCGTGGCAGAACAGCCACAGATGCGGCGCGATTGCCGCAGCCTCGGCATTCTTTGCGTTGAAGACTTAATTCACAAATGGTTGAAGCCGGCAAGCGCGCGAGACGCCAGCCATCCCTGACCCTTTCCAACAGGAGCATGCGATGGCGACGCCTTTCCCGCGCCCGACCACGGGCACCGCACTCTGTCTGCTGATGTCACTGCCGGTCTTCGCCGGTTCCGTCCTGGCACAGGAGACAACCACCGAGGACACGGTCGTCCTTGAAACGGTCGTGATCACCGCCGAGGAACAGGCCAAGCAGGCGCTCGGCACCTCGACCGTGACAGCCGAGGACATCGAGAAAGCCCCTCCGGTCAACGATATTTCCGAAGTCGTGCGCAAGATGCCCGGCGTGAACCTGACCGGCGCCACCGCCAGCGGCCAGCGCGGCAACCAGCGCCAGATCGACATTCGCGGCATGGGGCCGGAAAACACCCTGATCCTGATCGACGGCAAGCCGGTCATGTCGCGCAACTCGGTCCGTATGAGCCGCAATGGCGAACGCGACTCGCGCGGCGATTCGAACTGGGTGCCCGCCGAAATGATCGAGCGCATCGAGGTGCTGCGCGGTCCGGCGGCGGCGCGCTATGGCTCGGGCTCGTCGGGCGGGGTGGTCAATATCATCACTAAGCGCCCCGAGACCTTCTCGGGCCAGGTCGGGATGCATTACAATTCGCCCGAAAGCCGCAAGGAAGGCGACACGGTGCGCAGCAATTTCATGCTGGCTGGGCCCGTGGGTGAAAACCTGACCTTCCGTCTGTTCGGCAACTACAACAAGACCGACGGCGACGCCCCCGACATCAACCGCGTTCCTTTGCTGGATGATGATGGAAGTCCGGTTCTGGACGACGACGGCAACCCGGAATATCTCAACCTCGCGGGCCGCGAAGGCGTGGTGAACAAGGATCTGGGCGGCTTGCTGAGCTGGCAGGTCGCGCCCGGTCATGTCATCGACTTCGAGGCGAATTTCTCGCGCCAGGGCAACATCTATGCCGGCGACACGATGTTCGGCAGCGTGAAAGAGGATCAGGACGGCGTCAACCTGATCGGCACCGAGACCAACCGCATGTATCGCCGCGCCCTGTCCCTGACCCATCGCGGCGAGTATGATTTCGGCGAGTCGTTCAGCTATCTGCAATGGGAAAACACCCGCAATGCCCGGCTTTGCGAAGGCACGGCCGGCGGTGGCGAAGGTGCCATCACCAATTGCGTCGATACCGATGGCGACGGGGAAAACGACGCGATGGCGTTCAGCACCATCACGCTGGACAACATCACCGCCAAGAGCGAATGGATCCTGCCGATGAAGCTTGCCGGCCGGGACAGCCGCGTGACCTTCGGCGCCGAATATCGCGGCGAGTTCATGGAGGACGGCGTGTCGATCCGCGGCGGGCTCGACCCGTCGCTGGTGCCCGATACCGGCGTCGATCCCGACGGCGAGAACCGCGATCCCAAGACCGACCAGCAGACCATCGGCCTTTACGCCGAGGCGAACATCCAATGGAACGACAAGCTGACCCTGACCCCCGGCCTGCGCTTCGATTATAATGACAATTTCGGCAGCGCATGGTCGCCCAGCCTGAACGCGACCTATGCCTTCAACGACGAATGGACGATGAAGCTGGGCGTGGCGCGGGCCTTCAAGGCGCCGAACCTGTATCAGCTGAACCCGAACTACGTCTATGTCACCCGAGGCAATGGCTGCCCCTATGTCGACGGCGTGCGCCTCAGCGGTCCCTGCTACGTTCTGGGCAACCCGGATCTGGAGGCCGAGCGCAGCCTGAACAAGGAGATCGGCGTCGCTTATGCCGGTCACAACGACATCAGTGCCAGCCTGACCTGGTTCCACAACGACTATGACAACCGCATCGCCTCGGGCCGGATCCAGCACAACCCGGATGCGACGACAAACCGTCTGTTCCGCTGGGAAAACCAGAAGAACGCGGTGATCTCGGGGATCGAGGGCAATTTCTCGACCCCGCTGGGCGAAAGCTTCGCCTTCAACACGAACTTCACCAAGATGATCAAGTCCGAGGACGAGAACGGCCAGCCGCTGAGCCTGGTGCCGGACTATACGATCAACGCCTCGCTCGACTGGTATGCCACGCCTGACCTGACCCTGACGCTGGGTGCGACCCACTACGGCAAGATCGAGCCGGCGACGATCGGCAACAGCATGGGCAACGAGATCGAGGATCCCGAAACCCGCGGCAGCTATACGCTGGTCAACCTGGGTGCTAACTGGGCGGTAAGCGAGTCGGCGCGGCTGTCGGCCGGGGTGACGAACCTTTTCGACAAACGGATCCTGCGCACCAATACCAGCGACGGAACGAACACCTTCAACGAACCGGGGCGCGCCTTCTATATCGGGCTGACCTCGACCTTCTGACGCGGCAGGGCGGTCCCACCCCTCGCGCCGAAAGCCCCCGTGACGGCGGTGCCTCGTGCGCCGCCGTTTCCCTATATACACTCAAGTGAGCTCAAATGATGCCGTGGCGCGCCTGATCTGCCAGGTCCGCCGGACGAGGGCCGCGACGAAGGCCGCGGTCAGGATCAGGACGATGGTCGGCGCCGGTGCGCTGTCCAGGAAGAAGCTGGCGTGGACCCCGGCCAGCATCGCCCCCATGCAGACCGCGACAGCCACGATCAGCATCCGTCCGAAGCTGCGCACCAGCAGGAAGGCGATGGCCCCCGGCGCGATCAAGAGGCCCACCGCCAGGATCAGTCCCGTGGCGGTCATCGTGGCGACGATGGCCAGCGACAGGATGGTCAGCAGCCCGTAATGCAGCAGCCCGACCGGCAGGCCAGAGGCCCGCGCCTGCACCGGATCGAAAGCGTGCAGCATCAGGTCCTTCCACTTCAGGGCCAGCACGACGGAAACCGGCACGGCAATCCACAGCGCGGTGCGCAGGTCCGCCGGCACGATCCCCAGCATGTTGCCGAACAGGATATGGTCCAGATGCACGTCCGAGGTGATCGAGGTGTAAAGGACGATCCCCAGCCCGAACATGCCCGAGAAGACGACGCCCATGACCGTGTCCTGCTTGACCCGGCTGTTGGCCGACAGATAGCCCGTCGCCAGGGCCGTCACCATCCCGGCGCCGAAGGCCCCGAGGATCAGCGGAAAGCCGAAGATATAGGCCAGCACCACGCCGGGCAGCACCGCATGGCTGACGGCGTCGCCCATCAGGGCCCAGCCCTTCAGCACCAGGAAGCACGAGAGCAGCGCCGTCGGCACCGAGACGATGGCGGCGATCAGGAAGGCATTCTGCATGAAGCCGAACTGGAACGGCATCAGAAGCGTGTCGATCATTGCGCGCCTCCCTCTGCCAGAAGCTCCGCGCGGGCCTTGGCGCGGGCGGCCAGCAGCCCGTGCTTGGGCGCCCAGACGAAGGCGCTAAGAAAGACCAGCGTCTGCAGCAAGACGATGATCCCGCCCGTGGCGCCATCCAGGAAATAGCTGAGATAGGCGCCGAGGAAGCTGGTGGCCGCGCCGATGGCGACCGAAAGCGCGATCAGCCGCGGGAAGCGGTCGCAGAGCAGATAGGCCGTGGCGCCGGGCGTCACCACCATGGCGATGACCAGGAACGCCCCCACGGTCTGCATCGCCGCCACCACGCAGGCCGACAGCAGGACGAAGAACACGCCCTTCAGCAGCCCCGGCCGCAATCCGATGGAACGCGCATGGGCCTCGTCGAAGAAGACCACCATCAGATCCTTCCATTTCAGCGCCAGCACCGCCAGCGAAACAAGGCCGATGAGGGCGAGTTGCAAGGTATCCTCGGGCGTGATGGCTAGGATGTTGCCCATGGTGATGGTCTGCACGGAAACCGCCATCGGGTTGATCGAGACCATGAACAGCCCCAACCCGAAGAACGCGGTGAAGATCAGGCCGATCACCACATCGACCTTGAGCCCCGAGCGATCGGACAGAAACAGCATCGCCGCCGCCGCCAGCCCGCCCGAGATGAAGGCGCCAAGCGCGAAGGGCAGGCCCAGCATATAGGCGCCGGCCACGCCCGGCACGACCGAATGGGACAGCGCGTCGCCGATCAGCGACCAGCCCTTGAGCATGAGGTAGGCCGACAGGAACGCGCAGACCCCGCCGACCAGCGCCGAGACCCACATGGCGTTCGTCATGTAGTGATAGCCGAAGGGTTCAAGCAGCAGGTTCATCGGACGCCCTCGCGCGTGTGGGTGCGGTCGCCATATTGCACCAGCGGGCGTTCGTCGTCGGTCAGGATGGTGACGTGGCGGCTGTCCTCGTCGTCATGCAGCACCTGCCCGCCCAGGGTGAAATGGCGTAGCACGCCGCCGAAGGCCGCCTCGAGGTTTTCGCGGGTGAAGGTGGTCTCGGTCGGGCCATGGGCCAGCACGGTGCCCTTGACCAGCACCACCCGGTCGCAGAATTCCGGCACCGAGCCCAGGTTGTGGGTCGAGACCAGCATCACCCGCCCCTCGTCCCTCAATTCGCGCAGCAGCGCCACGATCTGCTCTTCGGTCTTGACGTCGACGCCGGTGAAGGGCTCGTCCAGCAGGATGACGCGGCCGTCCTGCGCCAGCGCGCGGGCCAGGAAGACGCGTTTCTTCTGGCCGCCGGACAGCTCTCCGATCTGGCGATGGCGGTAGTCCTGCACGTTGACGCGGGCCAGAGCCCGATCCACCGCGTCGCGATCCGCCTGCGACGGGCGGCGCAGGAAACCCATGTGGCCGTAGCGGCCCATCATCACCACGTCCTCGACCAGAACCGGAAAGGACCAGTCCACCTCCTCGGCCTGGGGCACATAGGCGATCAGGTTGCGGCGCAGCGCCTCGCGGACCGTCATGCCCAGCAGCCTGATCTCGCCCCTGGCCACCGGCACGAAACCCATGATCGCCTTGAAAAGCGTCGATTTCCCGGAACCGTTCACGCCGACCAGCGCGGTGACGGTCCCCGTGGGAATCGCGAAACTGGCATTGCGTAGCGCGGTCAGGCCGTTGCGGTAGGTTACCGACACGTCGCGCGCCACGATGCCACCGCCGGGGTCCGTCCCAGGATCGCTGTCCCTCATGGTCATTCTGTCGTCGCGCATCATGGTCATCGCTTTCTGCCGGAACGGGACGGCCGCCCTTTGAACGGGAAACCCGCCGCGCGGAAGGCGCCGCGGCAGGGCAGTCCTTTTTGCAAGCCAGGCCTTAGCTCGCGCCGGCCGCGAGCCCTTTCGCCACGGTCTCGGACGTGACCTTCAACAGGTCCAGGTAGGTTGGCACCGGCCCGTCCGGCTCGGACAGGCTGTCCACGTAAAGAACGCCGCCGTAATGCGCCCCCGTTTCGCGCGCGACCTGTTCGGCGGGCGCGGTATTCACCGTGCTTTCACAGAAGACGGTGGGGATCTGATGCTCCTTCACTCCGTCGATCACCGCACGCACCTGCTGCGGCGTGCCCATCTGGTCCGAGTTCATCGGCCAGAGATACAGTTCCTGCATCCCGAAATCGCGGGCCAGATAGCTGAAGGCGCCTTCGCAGGTCACCAGCCAGCGCCGGTCCTCGGGGATGCGGGCGATCTCGGCCTTCAGCGGCTCGAGCGTGGCGCGAAGCTGCTTCTTGTAGGCGTTGGCGTTCCTGACATAGCTTGCCGCGTTCTGCGGGTCATGTTCGCTGAAAGCCTCGGTGATGTTGTCGATGTAGATCAGCGCGTTGTCGAGACCCATCCAGGCATGGGGATTGGGTTTGCCTTCATAGGCGCCGGCGGCGATCGGGATCGGGTCGATGCCCTCGGTCAGCGTGGCCGAGGGGACATCGCCCAGGTTAACCAGGAACTTCTCGAACCAGAGTTCCAGGTTCATGCCGTTCCAGAGGATCAGGTCGGCATCCTGCGCGGCAATGATGTCCTGCGGCGTCGGCTCATAGCCGTGGATCTCGGCCCCCGGCTTGGTGATCGACACCACCTCGGCGGCATCCCCCGCCACCTGCCTTGCCATGTCGGCGATCACGGTGAAGGTCGTCACCACCTTCATCTTGTCCTCGGCCGTCGCGGCGCCCGCCATCAGCGCCGTTGCCGTCACCGCACCAAGCAGGCGCGCCAGTGTCGAAGACATGGGAATTCCTTTCCTGTTTCCATGGTCGAAAGCCCGCCTGCAAGGCCAGCCGCAGCATAGTTGCGAGCGAGTCGCAGTAAGGAATATCGATTCAAAACGATATTGCAAGTGCAATTCACTTGCATCTGTGCTTGACGAATGACGGCGCTTTCGCCATCCATTGTTGCGACTTGCTCGCAACAATGTCGGAGCCGCCAATGACCGCCAGCGATGACAGCCCATTCGGTTCCCACCGCGCCCGCAGCATCCTGGCCGAAGCGGGCCTGCGGGCGACGCGCCAGCGGCTCGCCATCGTGGATATCCTGTCCGGGCAGCCACCGCGCCATGTCTCGGCGGAAGATCTTTTCGACGCATTGCAGAGCCGCGGCGCACCGGGATCCCTGAGCAGGGTCTATGGCAGCCTGAAACGCTTCTGCGAAACCGGGTTGGTGCGGCGCGTGCCGGCCTATGGCAACACGGTCTGGTATGAGATGAAGGGAGAAGATCACCATCATTTCTATATCGAGGAAGAAGATCGCTTGCTCGACATCCCGGCCGGGATAATCCACCTCGCCGAGCTTCCCCCTGCCCCGCCGGGCTATGAGCTTGCGGGTATCGACGTGCTGTGCCGCATCCGCCGCACCGCGTCGGAAGCCGGACCGGGCGCAAGCCGCGGCGCACAGACACGGTGACGCCCCTTCCGATCCGAAGGGCGCCCGCCGCCCGAGCGATGTCGCGCCGCCGGCATGGTCATTCCCAAGGAGAAGACGATGAATGCCTTTACAGACCTCGATGCCATGAACGCCGCCGCCGCGACGCCGGCCGGCCGCGACCACCTCTGGCTCGAACTGACAGCCATCGCCAACAAGGCGTTTTCAGCCGGAGAACATGCTGCGGCCAGGACGCTCTACATGCGGGCCCTGACCGAGGCGGAGCGGCTTTTCGCGCTGCAACGACCCGAGGCGCTGACCGTTCCCCTGCCGGTGATCGTCAATGTCTCGTGCCACAACCTGGCCGCACTTCTGGTCCATGAGGGCAAGGACGCCGAGGCGACGGAACCCCTTGCCCGCGCCTTCGACCTGCTGACCGGGACCGCGAGCCGGCGCTCCGCCCCGATAGCGTTGCGGATCAGCTGTACGCAGCATCTGAAATATGCCCTGGCCGAACTGGCGGCGCATATCGGCAAGCAAGGCGCGACCGGGGCGGAAATCGACAGCCATGTCGCCCGCGCGAAAGCCGCCGCGCTTTCGGTGCATCATGCCGTCGAGCATCTGCGCCGCATCGCGCAATCGGCCTGCGGGCATTGCCGCCTGCTCAACTGATCCGCCCGGTCGGCATCGGGATTGCCGGACCAGGACGGCACGTCCCGCAGGATGCAGGCCGGGAACCATTGACCCAAGCCAGAAGGGTCGAGGGGCATGAAGGCCCTGACCGATGCGATGAAGGACATGCTGGCGAAACAGACGCCGATCCAGGCGACGGTGACGAAAACCGGCATCCCGACCATCGACCCAAGCGCAGCCTGTGGGTCCATGACGACACGCCGATCTTCGACGAAAAACCGGCGGCCAGACGCCGAAGACGACGCAAAGCGGATCGAAGATCGCCGTGGCGGTGATCGACCACGAAAAGCTGGACGACTATCGCTTTCTCGGCACGCCCCAGATCGTCGGCGCGGACGCCCCCTTCGACAATGCCGTGGCATTCGCCGGAAACGGGATGAAGGCGCCGAAATGCGCCGTTCTGGTCCATAGAGACGATTTGCTCACCCGACGCGGGCAGGCGGATGGATGACCTGACGGCCTGATCGCGGCCGAGATGGGATCGGCGCCTCCAAGGGCTGAAGGCAGGCGCCGGGCTAACCTTTACCGCCAGCGACGGATTCGCGGCGGCAGTCGCCCTATGCCGCGTCGTGCTTCGTAATCCGGCCCAGCGGCGGTAGGTGCGAACACCCCCAACCCAAGCCGGCCGAAACGGTCCCGGATGCCGGGCGGGATAGGGTGATGACCCCCGCAGGCCGAACTGCTATCGTGCCTGCTCACCCGCCGGGGGACCAACAGGGCGAAATCGAGCGAATGACCGTGAATCTCGAAAAGAAGCTGGCCGAGCTCTGCAAGGAAAAGGGCATGCGCCTGACCGGCCAGCGCCGGGTGATCCTGCAGGTTCTGAGCGATTCAGCCGACCATCCCGACGCCGAGGAACTTCATCGGCGGGTAAGCAAGATCGCGCCGGGGATATCGATCGCCACGGTCTATCGCACGGTCAGCACGCTCGAAAGCTGCGGGCTGATCGAACGCCACAGCTTCGCCGACGGGCGCGCGCGCTACGAAACCAGCGGCTCGGAACACCACGACCATTTCATCAATGTCGAGACGGACGAGGTGATCGAATTCCGCTGCGACGAGATCGAGCAGTTGCAGGACAGGATCGCCCGCGAACACGGTTTCGAAATCGTTGGCCACCGGCTGGAGATCTACGTCAGGCCGAGAGACGACAAGAATGGCGGCAAGTAGCGACCAGGATCAGCGCGATCCGCGACGTCAGGCGGCGCAGCAGAGGAGATCCACGATCCTTTCCGCCTTTCCGGGGCAGAGATGCAGGAACAGCGCGGGTTCGATCAGCTCGATCTCGGTCACCAGAAATTCACGCCCTGGCCGGGCGATGCCATCCACCCGCACATAGGCCGGGGGCGTGGGCAGCGCCGCAAGCGCGCGGCGGGCCACCTCGATGACGGCCTTGTCGGGCCGGATCCGTTCCAGCGCAACGCCATATTGCGAGTTCGCCCGCCACTCTCCTGCAGCGGGACGGCGCAGAACGGCATGTGAGAATGCGCCGCCGAAAAAGGTTAGCGTGGTCTCGCCCGTCTCACCGATATCGGCCTGAAACTCCTGAAGGACATGCGCGCCCGGCGGCATCTGCGGCCAGTTCCCGATCCGGGCCAGTTCAAGCAGCGTGACGCCGTTCCCGCTCTGCCCGATGGCGGGTTTCAGGACCGCCCTGCCCCAGCCCTCTTCCCGCATCCGCGCCGCGACCGTCCCGGCAGAGGGATCGGCGATCACATGGGTCCGGGGCACAGGAACGCCGCGCGCGGCAAGGTCCAGCAGGTAGGACTTCTCCATATTCCACAACATCAGGTCCGGCGCGTTGGCAAAGCGGCCACCCCCTGCCGCGATCCGGGCGATCCAGTCGCGGAACGCCCGCGGGGCGGCGGCATAGTCCCAGGCACAAAGCGGCAGGATGACCCGCGCGGTCAGGAAGGCCTGCTCATCGACGCTCTGCCAGGGCAGGCAGGTCACGTCGAAACCCCTTGCGGTCAGGGCCTCGATCAACGGCAGAAGGCCCGGCCCGGGATCGGGCCAGGCCGCGCAGGTTGCGATGGCAACCGAGAGCGTATCGTCAGGCGTCACGCCCGGTCAACGAATGACGACTTCCAGGGGACCGGGGTTGTCGCAATGATCGCCATGCGGATGATGCAGGTGGCCGTCGACCAGGTAATCGACGTGACCGCCATGGGGCACGGCCTCATGCCTGCAGCCCGGCCCGTGAACGTGGTCCGGCTCATGGCCGGCGCATCGGTGATCAGGGGTGCAGGTATCGGGGTTCGTCGAGCTGACCTCGATCACATGCTCGTCGACATGGTCGGCGTGGGGATGGTGCAGGTGGCCGTCATGCAGGTAATCGACATGATCGCCGTGGCGGACGGCGGTATGGCCACAACCCGCGCCGTGCTGGTGGTCGTGGTTTTCGTGATGGGGATGGGTGCAGTTCGACATGGTTTTTCCTTTTCGTTCAATGTTCTTCGCAGATATGGGCGATGGCGTTCTCGACCAGCTGCAGCACATGGGCATCGGCGATCGAATAGATCGCGGCCTTGCCCTCGCGCCGCCGGGCGACCAGCCGCGCTTGCAGCAACAGCTTCAGCCGGGCCGAGACGGTGCCGATCTGGGCACCCTCGATCTCGGCCAACTCGCCCACATTGCGCTCCTGTTCAGCCAGAAGGATAAGCGTGCGCAGCCGGGCCGGATCGGCCAGCGCCTTGAACATGGCGGCGGTCTCTTCAAGCTGATGCCGGTCCACCATGGCGAGTTTCACTCTATCAATCTATGATTTTTTAGATTGATAGAGTGATTCAAACAACCAGTCGAGCCCGCTTCACCGCCTGCGTTCCAGATTGGCCAGCGAGACGGCCAGAACCGCCAGCAAAACCAGCGCCAGCGCCGGGATGAACACCGCCCAGGGTGCGCGTTCAAGGTAAGGCATCCCCTCGGCCAGAACGAGGCCCCATTCCGGCGTGGGCGGACGCGCGCCAAGGCCCAGGAAGCCGAGCGCCGCCAGCGCCAGGGCGATGCCGGGCAGACGCAGGGTGGCATGGCGCAGCACCGGACCGAAAACCGCGGGCAGGATATAGCGCAGCGCCAACCGCAGCGGCCCGACCCCCAGCAGCGGCGCCATCTGCACATGAGGCTGCGCGCGCGCCTGCGTGACCAGCGCCGCGACATGGGCGGCCAGCGGCGCCCAGCCTACCGCCAGCACCGCGATCATCGCCCCGCCCGAGCTTGGCCCCATCAGCGCCGCCACGACAAGCCCCGCGATCACCGGGGGCGTGGCCTTGGTGATCTCGATGGGACCGGCCATCAGCCGCGGCGCGGTGCCCGCCACCAGCCCGATGCACAGCGCAAGAAAGGTCGTGATCACCGCCATTGAGATGGTCGAGACCGCCCCATGCGCCACCCGCGCCAGCACGTCGCGGCCCATCCCGTCCGCGCCCAGCGGCAGGGCAAGGCTGGGCGCCTCGAGCCGCAGATGGGCCGAGGTAAAGGGGTCGCGCGGCAGGCCCGCAAGGACCAGCGCAACCAGCAGCGCGAAGGCCACCACCGGCACGATCAGCGCGCGCCTTGTGGGCGCGGTATCGGGCATCGCCACCGGCAAGGCCCCCGTCCGCAGCGCCGGGCCAAGCAGGGCCGCGCTGGACAGGTTCGCAAGGCTGCCAAGCGTCACGGCGATCAGCAGCAGGATCAGGATCCCGGTTTGCAGCGCAGGCAAGTCCTGCGCCGAGGCCGCGCCAAGGGTCGCGCGGCCAAGGCCCGGGATGGAAAACACCTGTTCTACCGCGACCGCACCGCCTGTCAGCCCGATCATCACCATGCCGACCTGCGGCAACAGCCCCGGCATGGCCCGGCGAATGATCGCCCGCACGATCTTGGGCTGCGAGAAGCCCGCCACGCTCCACGTCGCGACCCAGCGTTCCGAGAAGGTGACGGCCAGCGCGTCTGAGAACAGCCGCCCCAGCAGCCCACCCGCCGGAATGCCCATGGCGATGGCGGGCAGCACGGCATCCTGCCAGCGCGTCCAGCCATAGGGCGCGAACCAGCCCAGCCAGACTGCAAAGACTACCAAGAGCAGCGTCGCCAGCAGGAATTCCGGTAGCGCAGTGAAGGCGGCGGCGATGGCGCCCGAGGATCGTCGCGGCTCTCCCCTCAGGCCCGAACGGACCACCGGCGCGCAGAACGCCGCGACGATGGGCACGACCACAAGGATCGCGCAACCCATCAGCGTCAGTGAGACGCCCGTGGCCTTCAGCATCCCCGGCAGGATCGGCGCGCCGGAAATCCACGAGGTGCCCGCGTCGCCCTGCAGCAGCCCACCGAACCAGCGCAGCAGATAGCTGACCTGCCCCTGATCGAGGCCCAGTTGCGCGCGGATCGCGGCCAGCGCCTCGGGCGTGGCTTCCTGATCGCCGGAGCGGGCGCGCAGGATCGACAGCGCCGGGTCGCGATCCGTCAGCCAGGGCAGTAGCCCGACCAGCACCAGCACCGCCAACAGCGTGACTGCCCGCGACAGGGCCGGCACGAAAGGCGCAATCCGCCAGCCCACGCCGTGCCGCACCGGAGCGACCACCCCGGCCATCATTCGGCCCGGATATGGGTGCGGGTATTGACCAGTTCCCGTTCACGGGGGTCGCGGACGGCATCGACGACGCCAGCGGCCTCGCCCTGGATCACCCGTTCATGCAGCATCGGCACGGCGGCATGGGTGGCGAGGATCGCAGCCTCGGCCTCAATGATGGCTCGCTGGCGCTCTTCGCCCGCGGCGGCCTCGGCAGCGCGGCGCAGTGCGGCATCCACGTCCTGATCGCAAAGCTGCGAGATGTTGAACGAGCCTTCGCAGGCGAAATCGCTGAACATATAGGCCACCGGATCACCGGAATCGAGGACGGTCGCCCGCGACAGGATGAAGGCGTCGAACCGCCCCGCCAGCGCGTCGGCCTCGATATGCGCGTATTGGCGCACTTCCATAGTGACGTCGAACCCGGCCTGCGTCAGTTGCTGTTCCAGGAAGACCGCGACTTCGGGCAGTTCGGCCCGGTCGGTGAAGGTCGCCAGCACGATCTTGGCCCCGCCCGCGTCACCCGGTTCGGGGGCGCCCACCGCCGCCCGCAGCCCGTCCGCCCAAGGCAGCGCCGGGCCAAGCAGCCCGCGCGCCACGTCGGCGCGGCCCTCATAGACCATGCGCACGATGGTCTCGCGGTCGATGGCGGCGGCGGCGATCCGGCGCATTTCCGGGTTGGCGAAGGCGCCGTTTTTCGTGTTCAGATACAGTGTGTTGGTGCGCGGCATCGGCACCTCGTGGATGAGGTTCTGGTCCAGCAGCGCCGCCTGCGAGACCGGGATCGCCTCGACGACATGGGCGGTGCCGGTGCGCAGCGCCGCCGCGCGGGCCGTACCGTCGGGGACGTAATCGGCGTCGATCCCGGCGACCTGCGCGCGTTCGCCCCAGTAGCCGTCGAAACGGTCCAGCTTCGCGCTGGTGGTGCCGTTGATCTCCTTCAGCACAAAGGGCCCGGTGCCCGCCTCGATCGGGTTCACGCGACCGTCCGCCCCATAGGCACGCTCGGCCAGGATCGCCAGTTGCGGACTGGACAGCCGGTTCGGGATCAGCGGATCGACATCGCGCGACCGCACCAGCACGGCGTCGTCGCCATCGGCGGTGATTTCCAGTTCCACCCCGTCGAGGATGCGCGGCTTCGGCGCGGCCTGCTTGGCGGCAACCAGCGAGGCGACGACCCGTTCCGGCGTCAGATCGGTGCCATCATGGAACTTGACGTCCTTGCGGATGACGAAACGCCAGGTGTGGTCGTCCACCTGCGCCCATGCGGTGGCAAGGAAGGGCTGCGGCAGCCCGTCCGGGTCCAGCCGGATCAGGGTTTCCGCCGCGCGCCAGCGCGACAGCTTGAAGGCATCGTCCGACAGCGGCGTCAGCCCCGAACGCGGCGGCTGCAACATCGCCAGCCGGATGCGGGCGTTGTCGTCATGCGGGGCGGCGTCCTGTGCAAGGCCAGGGCCGGCGGACAGCATCAGCGCGCCCAGCAGCGACAGGACGAGGGGTTTTCGGGTTGCGAGCATCGGTTGCACTCCATTCATGGCGGACGCAGGCGCCGCCGGACAGCGGTTGGTTTTCAGGCGGGGGGCCTACGCCTGCGGCGCGGGCAGCCTTGCGGCATCGGGCAATGCCGCCGCGACCAGTCCGCGGGCGGCGGGGTGGTGCGGATCGGCCAGCAACTCGGCACTGGGGCGATCCTCGACGATGGCGCCGTCATACATCACCACCGTGCGGGTGCAGAGCCGCGACACATCCACGATGTCATGCGACACAATCAGCAGCCCGGTGCCCTGGTTCTCCGACAGATCCCGCAGCACCGCGGCAACCTGTCGGCGGATCGGCAGGTCGAGGCCGCTCATCGGCTCGTCGGCCAGCAGGAAAGCGGGGCGCGTGGCGATGGCGCGGGCGATGGCCACCCGCTGTGCCTGGCCGCCGGAGAGTTCATTGCGGCGGCGCAGTAGGAGCTCCGGCCCGAGCCCGACCCGTTCCAGCGATTCACGGATGCGGACATCGTGGTCGCAATCCACACCAAGGCGGCGCAGCGGCTCGGCGATCTGCTGGCGCACCGTCATACGCGGGTCCAGCGAGGCCGCCGGGTCCTGCGGGATGTATTGCACCGATTGCCGATACCAGCGCAGTTCCGCCATGCCCGCCGGTCGGACCGGCTTGCACTGGCACAGGATATGCCCGCAATCGGGCGCGTCGATGGCGAGCAGCGAGCGCAGCAGCGTCGTCTTGCCTGAACCCGAGGCGCCCACCAGCGCCACCCGCTCACCCGGCCACAGCGCGAAATCGACCCCGCGCAGCACCATGCGGCGTTCGGGCTTGCGCCACAGGCCCGCCGGGACCGGAAAGCTGCGCTCAAGCCCGCTGACCGACAGGAAAGAGCCATCCTCGTTCATGAGAAGGGCGTTCATCAAGCAACCTCGCGGACGATATGCAGCCCCTCGCAGGCGCAATCGACCAGTTCGCAGGTGAAGGAATGACGCGGGCGATTCAGGATCTGGTCGATGGGACCATCCTCGACGATCCGCCCCTCGGCCAGGATCAGCGCCCGGTCGCAGACCCGCATCGCCGCCGACAGATCATGCGTGACCAGCAACAAGCCGGGGCTGCCGGGCGCGCTGGTCTTTTGCTTCAGCACCTCCAGCACCTGCGCCTGCGTCACCACGTCCAGCGCCGTCGTCGGCTCATCCGCGACGATCAGCCCGGTGCGGCAGGCCAGCGCCAGCGCGATGCAAACCCGCTGCCGCTGGCCGCCCGAAATCTCGGCCGGGCTGGTCCGCAGGAAGGCGTCGGTGCCCGGCAGGCCGATGGAGGCCAGCAGGGCACGGACCTCCTCCCGCGCCGCGCCAGCATCCAGCCCGCCATGCCGCCGCAGCGGTTCCTCAAGCTGCGATCCGATGGAGACCAGTGGGTTCAGCGCCGATTGCGTATCCTGGAACACCATCGCCACTCGCGCATCGGCGGGACGCTGCGGCACGCGGATGTTCAGCACCTCATGGCCGTTCACGCGCACGCTGCCGCTGCATTGCGCGCGCGGCGAAATCAGCCCAAGGATCGCCGCCGCCGTCATCGATTTGCCGGAGCCTGATGCTCCCAGCAGGCAGATCCGCTCGCCGCGCGCGACGGTGAAGTTGAGCGGACCGACGATCTCGCGCGGACCGAAGGAGATCCGCAGCCCCGCGACCTCCAGCATTGCCGTTCTGTCCATACCCGCACCTGCATCCGCGTCGATAGCTGTCCGGCGTTCAGGAAGACAATGTAATGCTATTACATGTCAAGAGCGGCAGTGATGTTATTACGTGCGATCCTGCTTTTTCTGGACCCATAGGCCTGACAACGCAAGACGAAGAGCCGTTAAATCCCCGCGCAGCGGTCTCAGCGCGCCGCACGACATGAAAGCATCCATTCGTCGGCGAAGGCTGCCCCGACATTCGACGTAATCTTCTGTCCCATCGCGACAAGCGCATCCAGCAGCGCCAGTTCGTCGGCATGGCGACGGCGTGCCGCCTCGCCGTCTGCCCGCCTTACCCGGATCTCGCATCCTTGCCGGCCGGCGATCCGCAGAGGAGAGGACAGCCGATAGGTGGTGTAGTAACCCGGATCATACATCCTTATCGAGATCGCGCCCTGCGCGCAGGTGCTTGCCCCCTCGGCTCGGGGACCGCCCGCAGTCTGAACCTCGCCATCGTCCATCGGGGCGGTGAATGCAGTTCAGACACGAGATAGAACCATGAAATCCAGAATTCTGGCCGCCCCGATGCTGGGCGCGCTTTTCCTTGGCCTCCTTGCCGCCTCGGCCTCGGCCGATCCCGTAACGCATGGAGATCTGCTTTCGGACGGCTATGTCCGCGCCATGCCGCCCAATGCCCCGGTGGCCGGCGGTTATGTCACCATCGCCAACAAGGGCAGCCAGGAGGACCGGCTGGTCGCGGCCCGCTCGACGCGGGCGGGCGAGCTGCATATCCACGAGATGACCAGGAAGGGCGACGTGATGAAGATGCGCGAACTGCCCGATGGCCTGCCAGTCCCGGCCGGTGGCTCGGTCGAGCTGAAGCCCGGCGGCTATCACCTGATGTTCATGCAGGTGCCGACCCCCTTTGCCGAGGGCGAGATCGTCGAGACGACACTGGTCTTCGAGAAAGCGGGCGAAATCGCCCTGCCGTTCGAGGTGCGCGCCATGAATGCCACACCCGCCGCCGACCAGGGCCATGCTTCGGATCATTCGGGCCATTGAGCGCCCGTTCCCAGCCAACATCGGTCCTGCCTCGGCGGGCCAACGCATGCGAGGACTCCATGTCTGCAATTCCCAATACCGCTCGCCAGGGTGTGGGCGACCTTTATCGCGCCGCCTGGCGTTGGCATTTTACGCGGGCTTGCTGGTGCTGCCCTTCATGATCACGCTGTCGATCAACGGCGCGATGTATGTCTTCCGCAACGAGATCGACAACTGGTATCACGCCGACCTCAAGCGCGTGCAGGTGCAGGACAGCCAAAGGCTGGCACCGACCGCGCAGGTCGCCTCGGCCCTGGATGCGGTTCCGGGCACGGCGGTCAAATACACCGATCCGGCCGACCCCGGCGCCTCGACCGAGATCACCGTCAGCACGGAGCGCGGCAAGATGGCGGTCTATGTGAACCCCTATAACGGCTTGGTGCTGGGCGCGATGCCGGATCGTTCGACGATCATGTGGACGATCCGCACGCTGCACAGCTTCAAGTATTTCGGCACCTGGACGCGCTATGTCATCGAGATCGCGGCGGGCTGGTCGATCCTGCTGGTCGGCACCGGCACCTGGCGGTGGTGGCCGCGCGGGCAAAAGGGCGGCATCGTCTCCGTTCGGGGCAAGCCGCAGCGCCGGGTGTTCTGGCGCGACCTGCATGCGGTGACGGGGCTGCTCGTGGGCTTCTTCATCGTCTTCTTGGCCGTCACCGGCATGCCCTGGTCGGGCGTCTGGGGCAGCAAGGTGAACGAATGGGCCAACGGCAACAACTTCGGCTATCCCGACGGGGTGCGGGTGAACGTGCCAATGTCGCAGCAGAAGCTGGATCAGATTGCCAAGACCTCGTGGTCGCTGGAACAGGCGCAGATCCCTGAAAGCCCGGTGCCCGGCGGCACCCCGATCACGCTGGACGATGCGATCGCGTCCTTCGACCGGCTGGGTCTGCATCGCGGCTATGCCGTCAACCTGCCGCAGAAGCCCGAAGACATGTTCAGCGGTTCGGTCTATCCCGACGACCTCACTCAGCAGCGTGTGGTGCACCTGGACCAATATAGCGGGCAGCCGCTGCTGGACATGGGCTATGCCGATTACGGTCCGCTGGGGAAATGGCTGGAATGGGGGATCAACACCCATATGGGCCAGACCTTCGGCGTGCTGAACCATGCCGCGATCACGGCGATCGAAGGGCGCAGCACCGCGGCGACCCGGATGGCCGGGCTGCTCGTTGACGAATGGACGCCCGAGCGGATCCGGGATTTGGAGGCCAGCCTCTATATCGGCTTCAATGCGGGTGGCGACAAACCGGCGCGGCCTGCGGCTGCTGATGGCCTTGGCCGTTCCATTCCGGACCCGGAAGCGCAGGCGCCGCGCCCGGCGACCTTGCCGGTGATGCCGGCCACTGATCCTGCCCCCACGCAACCCGACCTGCCCGATGCGGCCCCCGCAGCGCAACCCTGGTCCATCATGGAGTAACCCCATGCCCAATCCCACCGAGGCCGCCCGGATCCTTCAGAAACTGCGCAAACTCCGCGTCGATACGCCAAGGGACGCCGCATTCATCACCCATCTCGACCGGCTGTTGTGTCGGGATGAGGCGGGCAACCTCTTGCCCGAGCCGCAGCGCTTTTCCGCGGGGCGAGAGACCCACGGCGTGATGGTGGTGGATGGTGCCGGTGGCGGCAAGACCACGCTGATCTCCCGCGCCCTGGAACGGCACCCGGTTCTGTCCGGAGCGACGGGGCGGCACTATCTCGATGCCAGCGTGCCCAGCCCCGCCACCTTCAAGAGCATGACCGCTGCGCTGTTGCAGCGCAGCGGTTACCCGGTGATCACCGCCAACCGCGAAGGCTGGGGCCTTTGGGAAACCCTCCGGGGTCGGCTCAAGGATCTGGGTATCACGGTTCTGTGGATCGACGAGGCGCATGACCTGTTTTGCGCCGATCGCCACCTGATCCTGCGCGCCCTCAAATCCCTCATGCAGGGGGACGAGGCCGTCATCCCGATCCTGTCCGGCACCGAGAGGCTGCACGAGATCGTCCGTTCCGATCCTCAGGTCCAGCGTCGGCTTTCGACGCTGATCCTGCCGCCGGTCTCGGAGGTGACGGATGGGGCAAGCTTCTCCGGGGTAGTCCGGGAATATTGCCGGATTGCGGGGCTTGAGCCGCCGCTTGACGGTGATCTGATCCTGCGCCTGTTTCATGGCGCGCGCTATCGCTTTGGCCGCTGCATCGAGACCCTGGTCGGTGCGATCGAGTTTGCCCTGGAGGCGGGGGCATCCCGTCTGGACATCGCCCATTTTGCGGAATTCTGGGCGATGCAGGAGGGCTGCCCGCCCGGCGGCAATGTCTTCCTCGCCCCGGATTGGCCGCAGATCGACCCCGACCGGAACGAGGCCGACGATCCGCCTGCTCGCGCGCGGGCCCGGCGGCGGCGGGGCATGAGCATGGCCCGCCTTTTCCCCCTGCTGCCGTTCCGGGCGGATGAGACCCATTGGTCCTGGGCGGCCCGCATGGCCGCTTTCCATATCCGCGGCCCCATCGGAACCTTCCTGCGTGATCTCGGCCTCGATCCTTTCGTTCTGTCCATCGGCGATCCGGATGAGGTGGCCCGCCTGTGCGCAACCGCCGGGCAGGATCCGGGACCGGTGCTGCGCAACACCCTGATGCGGAACACCTGCCGGAGCTGGCGGCTCGGTGAGGAGATCCTGATCGACAGCCTGCGCCCGCAGCAGGATCTGCGCTTTTGTCCGGCCTGCCTGGCCGAGGACGATGCGATCGCTATGGCGGTAGGTCAGGATATTGCCATCCACCGGCGCGAACGGCTGATCTGGCGGCTGAAGCCGATCCGGTCCTGCCCGACACATAGGCTGCCCCTGATCCGCCGGGATCGGCCTGGTGGAGCGGACGGCAAGGGCGTCTTTGCAGACAGCGTTCCGGAAAACACCGCTAGGTTGCAGGATCTTGCAGGCTGCGCTGCGCCCTGCCCCGGATCCCCGCTCCAGACCTATATCGCTGACAGGATTGCAGAACGCCCCGGTCCGGTATGGCTGGACAGCCTGCCGCTCGAACAAAGCATCCGGGTGACGGATCTGCTGGGCACCGCTATGGAGTTCGGGCCATATGCCGCTTTCGACGACCTATCAGTCCAGGATCAGATGCTGCAACCACTTGTGGCTGGATCTACACCGCCAAAGGGGTGGCGGGAATCCGCGGCGCATTGCAGATCCTTCAGACCGGGTTTGACCCCGAGCGTTCTCCCTGCCGCATCAAAAACTGGGGAGCTTTCGGGTCGTTGCTCGACGAACTCCACCATCCCGCACCGGGCAGCCCGTTCCGCAGAATCTTCGAAGAGCAATTCGAGAGCATTGGTGGAACCTGACCCGCTATCGGCAGGCCCAGTCCGGCCCTGCCCTCCATAAGATGCCAGACTTCGTCACGCCGCCTTCGGGCGGCCTTTTCTTTGGCCATCACGCAACATTTCGATGGTCAATAATCGCGCGTAGAATGGTCAAAGCGGGAAAACGCGCGATTCTTGGATGAATTGAAATCAATGGGTTATATGTAATGGACCGGTGCGAGTTGGCCATTATTTCAGTGGTTCGACATAGGAACACTGGCTGCGACGGGCCTTCCGTCGTTTTCAGTTGCGAGGTCCACAGTGAAACCCCTTATCCCGTTGATCGTCAAAGCGGTTCTGCCGCCCGTCCTCGGTGCGGCTGGTGCCGTGGCCGCGACCATGTTCCCGGCCTATCATGCCGCCGTCTGTGGCGGTGTTGTCCTTCCCGGCATCTCCTTCCCACTCGGGGGCTGACATGCGTCGTGGTCGTGTCTTTGCGCCACAGTCGGTGTCGAGCTACGAGGAAGCGCAAGCGTGGCTGTGGGGCCATTCCCGTGTCGAGGAATGGCTCTTTGATCCCGACGCGGTATTGCCTCCCGAGGCGATGCTTGTCTGCGCCGTTTATTGGGTCTCTCCCGCCCAGCTTTCCCGCGATCTGCGCAAGACGTGGAATCAGGTCGCGGGTTAAACAGGCCACAGATACCAGGGATACAGGATGGTCGGGTCGATGCCGTTCAGCGTGTCGAAATTATCCAGCCCCACCATGCCGGGATAAAGCACCTGATCCAGTGAATACATCCACTGATGCGCATTGCTTTCACGCCAATCCGCGCCGATCAGCAGCTTGTGCTGGCGCCCCCACAGGCCAAACTGGCCCTGCAGGCTGAGGTCCGCCGCCTTGGAATGGTTCCCGGTTTCCTCGTAGCGGGAAAAGACACCGGCGAAATTCCCGGTCTCGCGGTCGATCGGCCCGGTCGGGTTGATCCGCATGATGTCGGATTCGAAACTCTGCCGCATGGCCGAGAGCTTCAGCGTCCAGTCGGGGCTGATCCGATGCTCGACCGTGGCGAAGACATCCTTGATCCTGTGGTCGACATAGGCCCAGTCGGTGGTCAGCGCCCGGCTGCGTCAATGTCCATAAGCTGGAAATCGTCCCAGGTCGGTAGCCCCAGAAACCACTTGTTGCCCTTTTGCCGCTGATAGCTGACCCCGGCGCTGACGGTCGTGTCGGGCGTCAGGTCGTATTCCAGCACGCCATACAGGACATGCTTCTTCTCATCGCCCGGGGAGTAGAAGAAGTCCCGGTCCTGCCAGGCCCCGACCAGGCGACCGCGCAGCGCGCCGTCGCGGGTCAGCGGGCCGCCGATATCGGCCTCGATCCGCCGATTCTGCCAACTGCCATAGGACAGGACGATGCTGGACTGGAGCCGTTCGGACGGCCGCTTGCGGGCCAGGTTGACGCTGCCGCCCGGTTCTCCGCTGCCGGAAAATAGCCCCTCGGCGCCGCGCAGCACCTCGGCGCGATCATGGATCGCCATGTCGAAATCCGGCCGGAACGAGGATTCATAGGCCGTGCCCATGCCGTCGATCTGATAGTTGTTGATCTTGAAGCCGCGCGAATAGAACGCGGGGGCGCTGGTCGCCTCTCGCGTTGCGACGATGCCGGGCGTCCTGGCCATGGTTTGCTCCATCGTCGTGAGGTTCTGGTCCTCGATCGCCTGCCGCGTGACGACCGTGACCGACTGCGGCACGTCCTTCAGCGATTCCGCGCCCCGGGCGATGCTGGCCTCGCAGGCCCCCTAGGAACCGCTGCCCTCGGTCGCCGCACCGGATGCGTTGAGCGTGATCGTATCCAGCAGGATCGAGCCGTCCGGCGCCGTCATGCCGGCGGAGGCGGAACGGCCTGAAATGACGACGCTGCGGGGATCGGAAAAGCTGTAATGCAGGCCCGAGCCCGACAGCAGCCGCGCCAGCGCCTGTTCCGGTCGCAGGTTGCCCGTAAGGCCCGACGTGCTCTTGCCGGACGTGACGGCATCCAGATAGGAGATCTGGACCCCCGCCTGCCGTCCCCAGACCATCAGCGCCTGGCTCAATGGCCCGGCCGGAATCGAGAACTCCACGCTTTGCGCGCTTTCCTGCGCCGATGCCGCTTGGCTGATCACGATGGTTCCGCCCGCCAGGACCAGCGTGGAAAGCAACAGTGCCCCCAGCATCCGCGCCGGCCGGATCGCGGTTGGATATAGCATTGAATAAACTGAACTTTCGGCCATGGCGAGCCTCTCCTTCGGTCAAACTGGACTGGAGGATGTGCCGTGCCTTCGCTCGCCGGAGCGCATTGGGTATTGCCCGACCCTATGACTGATACAATCGGGCAGGCGATTCATTCGGTCGATTATCGAAAAAAGTTCAGACGCTGGAGATGACCGCCAACAGACCCGAGACCCGGCGCAACCGGCCGCCGGTCGGGCGGACGGCGGCCTCGAGCGCTCGCTCGGGGTCGGAGATGTCGAAAAGGCCGCTGATCCGCGCGCGACCGATCGCAGCGTCCGCGACGATCACACGGCCGGGCAACCAGCGTGCGATCCGCGCGACAAGCGTTTCCAGCGGCTCGGCCTCGGCTACGACCATCCCCGTCCGCCAAGCCCCAGCCATGGCCCCGTCGCGGCTGCCGGTCTCCGGGTGGCCGGTCTCGGTATCCAGACGGATCCAGCGCCCGGCGCCGATACCGTAACGGGATGTGCCGATCAACTCGACCTCGTCCCTTGCAACGGCAAGGTTGACGACACCCGCATCCTGCGAGACCTCGAAGGATGCCCCTGCCGTCCGCGTCTCGACGCCGCCGTTCAATTCCAGGACGAAGGGGTGCGTCGGATCGGGTGCGACATCGAACCAGGCCATGCCCCGCAACAGGCGCACGGCGCGGGTTTCGCCATGGTCCGGCATTGCGATGGCACTGGCCGGACCCAGGGTGATCCGCGTGCCATCGCGCAACTCCACGGGCAGCAATTCGGCCGTGGCGGTCAACTGGTCCGCCTGCAACCGCAATCGCATATAAGGCAAGCCCCAGGCACCCAACACTCCAGCCCCCAGGCCGAGCGTCCCCGCAAGCACCAGATTGCGCCGGGTCAGCCGGGGCTTCGCCGGTTCGGCCAAGGCGGCACCGCTCAACCCATGCGCCTCGGCCACGCACTGCCAGACGCGCCCGTGCTCTGCGCTGCGCCCGCGCCAGGCCGAAATCGTCTGAAGCGTCACAAAGTTCTCCGGCGCGTTCTGCCGTCGGATCACCAGGTCGATGGCCTCGTCCAGCAGGCGGGATGTCCGGTCGTCCAGTTCCGGCCGTTTCTCGGATGCGGAGGCCATCTTAGAGCCCCCCTGTCCGCAGCACGATCCGGCGATAGGTATCACGGACCAACTCCCATGTGCGGGTTGGGGACAACCCGATCTCCTCGGCGATGCGCGCGATGGGCCAATTTTCGACCCGATGCAGAAGGAATGCGCACCGCTGGCGTTCCGGCAACTCGGCCAGGACGGCAGCCACCAGCCGCAACTGCTCACGAGAGGCCAGGATCGTTTCTGCGTCGGGCTCGCGGGCGAGTGCCCGTTGGGCTTCAGATTGCTCCAGCGGCAGCGAAAGCACCAAGGCCTGCCGCTTTGCGTGGTTGATGCCCAGTGCGCGCCACTCGGTAAAGATAGGCCCTCGACAGGTAGTCGGAAACATCCTGGGCGGGCCCCCTGGCGATGACCCTCGCGAAGGTGTCCTAGGTCAGGTCCGCCGCAGCTTCGGCATCCAGCCCGCGCCTGCGCAGCGAGCGGGCGATCCCCGGCGCGTGCCGCCGGAAAAGGCTCTGAAAATCCCAGGCCATGCCTGTCACTCCAAGTTCCACTGGACGTTACGGTCCATTACGATGCGAAATGACCCTGTGGCTAAGGTACGCCATCGTCAAGACCCAGGGCGGAACGCTGGTCCTGACCGGGGCCAACACCCATGCCGGCGGCACCAGGATCGAGGACGGCGTGGTCGCGGTCGCTGCCGACGACGCGCTTGGCCAGGCCGGGGGCGCGTTGACTCTGGACGGCGGCGTCCTGCGCGTGACCGGCGACAGCTACCGGGCCACGAACCGCACCGTCCTGGTGGGCGTCGACGGCGGCGGGTTCGACATCGCCGCGGCCGGCCACGTCTTTACCCTGGGCCGGGGCATCCTTGGCGGCGGAGAGCTCTACAAGCTCGGCGCGAGCACGCTGGCGCTGGCCGGCGACAATGCGGGCTTCGCCGGCAGCGCCACGGTCACGGATGGCCGGCTGACCGTGGGCGCCGGCGGGCTGGGCGGCCCGATCAGCGTGCAATCGGGCGGGACGCTGGGCGGATCGGGCACGCTCGGCGACGCGGGGGCCGCCGTCACCATCGCCGCCCGGGGGCGTCCACGCTCCGGGCGACCGCCTGGGCCGGCAGGCGGTCCTGGGCGATTATGTCCTGCGCGGCACGTTGCAGATCGCCGGCGCGCCGGAGGCCGTGGGCGGGTTGGTGGTGCAGGGCCGCGTCGACATTGCCGGATCGACCCTCGATCTGCGCTTCTCGCCCGTTGCGGCCGAGGGCTGGAGCGCGATCGCCCACCCCTTCACCATCATCGACAACCAGGGGACCGGCGCCGTAAGCGGAACCTTCGCCGCGGTGAACAGGAACCTCCTGTTCCTTGACCCGCAGCTGAACCATGCCGGCGGGGACGGCAATGACGTCACGCTGGAGCTGGTGCGACGTCTCCTTCGCATCGCTCGCGCGCAGGGCCAACCAGTCCTCGACCGGCCGGGGGATCGATGCCCTGCCCCGCGGCTACGCGGTATGGAACACGGTCGCGCTGATGAGCAACGAGAATGCAGTGCGCCGCGGGCTGGACCTTCTGTCGGGGGAAATCCATGCCTCGGCGCTGGACCTGCTGTTCGAGGAGGGCCGTTTTCCCCGCCTCGCCTTCGCCGACAGGTTCCGCCTTGCGGCCGGCACGGATCCCGGCAGCGCGTTCTGGGCGCGGGGCCATGGATCATCGGCCGATCGGCAGGGCGGGCGCAATGCCGCCGCGCTTGAGCAGGACAGCGAGAGGCTGCTTCTTGGGCTCGACGGACCGCTGGGCGACTGGCGGGTCGACTTCCAGGCGGGAGAGAACGGATGCGATGCAGGTCGGGACGGATCGACCGGCCACGGCAGGGCGGATCGGGGAAAGGACAAAGGATTGACCCAGGCTTTTGAGATCGGGTCGCGATCCGGCGGGCTCGACCGCCTTGCCGTCGCGCTTTGCGTCGTTGCGGCCCGGCTGGTGTTGACGACCAGCATCGGCCTGATGCCGCGCGATGCCCCGGTTTCGCTGAAACAGGCGACGACCACCACCTTGGCGTGGAAAAACCTTGCGGCGCTGGCATTCCTGCTGCTTGCCGTGCGGCTGCTGCGCGGGATCGGCCTGGGGCTGCGGTGGCCCGACTGGCGCACCCTCGGGCGGCTCCTCTGGTTTCCGCTTCTGCATCTTGCCGCCATGGCGGCCCTGGTCGGGGCGGCGGGCCAGGGAATGCAAGCGGTGGCGATCCATGTGATGGTCAACGTGATCGCCATCGGCATCGCAGAGGAGCTTGCCTTTCGGGGCGTGCTATGGGGCGCGCCGCGCCGGGCGATGCCGTTCTGGCCGGCCTTTCTGGCCGTTTCCGGGATTTTCGGAATCGCCCACATGGCCGATGTCGCCGGCACCGGGGACATGCAGGGCGGCATCGTGCAGTCCGTCGCGGCCGTGCTGTCCGGGACCGGCTGGCTGGCCCTTCGCATCCGGTGCCGGTCGCTTGTCCCGGCGATGGCGCTGCATTGCCTGTGGAACATCCTGGTCCTCGGCTTCGGCGGCTTCGGCGGCTTCCGCGCGCCGGGACGACCCGAGCCGGCCGGACGCGCGGATCGCGGCCGCCCTGCTGGCGAAAACCGGCACCAGGCCCGACCGCGCCGGGTGCGGGCGCGGCAACCGCGATGGGCGGACCGCCCGAGACGCTGATCAGGGTTCCCCAGCCGGTTGCCGGCCCCTGCAGAGCCATGCCGTGGACCGCGCCTCGGCCGCGATGGGCGATACGCCACTGCGCCCGGTGGGGTTTCTGTGCCCGCTTGCGTCGGATTGGCACGCTCTGCCCGGCAGGGAACACCCGCCAGGGCTTGCAGCCGCGGGATTTGGCAGCGGATTCCAGCGCCACGCCATCGGAAACGGCTAGTCTCTGCCGGTCAGGCCCTTCGGCGCGGGATCCGAGGTGAGGTTTCCGGGTGCCCATGACACTGGAATGTGCTGGCACGGCCTAGTCTCGCAGGAAGCTGGGGCAAAGGGATACAGCAGCCCGCCTCGGAGACCTGGAGACCTGGAGACCTGGA
>NZ_VCBQ01000140.1:0-9267 GCF_006386455.1 Paracoccus sp. FO-3
ATGCGGTTCGATATCCGCGGGGCCATGCGCCTCAGCCCTTGTCGGTGACCTTCGGCCACCAGGTGCCGAAGCACCACAGGTTGCCCTCGGGATCGCGGCAGATGAATTCGCGGCTGCCGTAGTCGCGGTCGGTCAGCCCCTCCTCGATCACCGCGCCGGCGGCCTTGGCACGGGCGAACATCGCGTCAGCGTCATCCACGGCGATATAGAGCGACTTGCCGCCCTGCCCCGACGGCTGGCCCACCATCCCGCCATAGGCGTCGTCCCTGTCGTCGCCGCACATGATCATGGACGAGCCGAAGGCCAGTTCGGCATGGGCGACCTTCTCGCCATCCATGTATTTCGCATGGGTGGTGAAGCCGAAGGCCCTTTCCAGCCAGTCGATCATCGCCGCCGCGTCGCGGAAGCGGAAGGTCGGGTAGATGCGCGGAGCTTCCATCATGCGTTCCTCCTGTCAGATTGGGGCCATGCCCGGTCAAATGTCTCGGCCGTCACGACGCATCTGCGGATACGCCACCGATCCGAACTGCCGCTCGAGCCAGTCGACACCAAAGGCGACGATATCCCGTGCGTCGAACAGATGGCAGTGCGCGGCGCCGACCACGCCCTCGCGGTGCCGGCCCGTCTGGACATAGGCGCGGGCAATGGTCTCGACCGCATCCGGCTGACCCTCGGCCGCGAAGCAATCGAGGATGCCGTTCGAGTCGAAATCCGTGGCCGCTTCCCAGATGGTCCGGCCATCCGGGCCCAGCATCGGCATCTCGTAGCTGACGCGGCGCTTGCCGGGGATGTCGGCGATGGCCTCGGCATAATGCAGCACGGTCACGGCATCGAGCGGCGCGCCCAGCAGCAGGGTCTTGCCGCCAAGGCGCACGAAGCGCTCCAGCGGCGAGCCCTCGCCCAGGGCCTGGCCCAGCCGGTGCGGTTCGACCAGGGTGCCGGCCAGCGGGCCGACCGCGATCATCGAGGCATCCGGGTGGGCGCTGCGCCGGGCCGCCGGCAGCGCCGCAAGAAACTGGTTCAGCAGGCCGAAGCCGCGATATGTCCCGGCGGTCCGGGGATCGAAGGCGGGCCAGTCGCGGCGCAGGGCCTCGTCCATGCGAGCGCCGTTCAGGGTCTCCTCATAGGGCGAGCGGTCCCAGGAGGCATATCCCATCACCGTCCCGCCCGGCCCCACGGCATCCATGAGCGCCTGGGCGACCCCGGCTGCGCCACCCTCGACCGGGCCGAGCGCCTTCAGCGAGGCGTGGACCATCACCAGATCGCCCGGCTGCAAGCCAAGCCGCCGAAGATCCGCCGTGATCGAGGCCTTGCTGCGCATGACCCTACGGATTGTCCCTGAACCAGTCAGCGATGGCCGGCATGTCGCGCTCGAACCCGCCGGGGATGAAGACGTTCAGGACACCGACGCGCTCGGCGGTGCGGTTCCTGAAGTCATGCGTCGTCCCGGCCGGGATGCGCAGGAACGTCCCTTGCGGCGCGTCCAGCCAGTCCTCCCCGGCAAGGAAGCTGACCGTGCCGGCAATCACGTAGAAGATCTCGTCATTCACTTCATGCGCATGCGCGCCCGGCCCGTCGGCGCCGGGCTCCAGCCACCATTCCGAGACGCTGTAGCGCGCAGCCGTCTCATCCTCGTCGGCCTTGAACACCGCCGTCATCCGGCCGAGTTCATAGCACCGTCCCTCGCCCGGCGGCAGGTGCAGGACACCCTTGCCCGCGTGTTCGTCGCTCATCGCTGCCTCCCGGTGGCTGATGGAAAGGACCCCGACAGCATAGCCCGCCGAGGCCCCGCTGTCAGGTTCCGAGCGAGGGGCCGGTTTGCGCAGCAAGAACCGAAGGCCCTATGTCGCGTCCTGATCCGCCTTGCGCAGAACGACCCTCAACTTGCCGCTGCTGCCGCCGCCGCAGAAGAACCGCGCGCCGCCATCCGATTCCAGCCCCGAGACCCCGGTGCCCGGCGGCATCTCCAGCCGTTCCAGCACTCCGCCGGTGGCGGGGTCGATGCGCCGGATGTCGCTTTCCTCGCCCTGCCAGGTGCCGTGCCAGAGCGCGCCCTCGATCCAGGTGACGCCAGTGACGAAGCGGTCGCAGTCGATGCTGCGCAGCACCTTGCCGGTCTCGGGATCGACCTGGTGGATGCGCCGCCCGCGATGCTGGCCGACCCAAAGCGAGCCCTCGGCCCAGGCCAGCCCGGAATTGCCGCCCTCCGGCGCGGGAATGGTCGCCAGAACCTCGCCGCTCTCCGGGTCGATCTTGCGGATGACCGGCCCGGCGATCTGGAACAGATGCCGGCCGTCGAAGGCCGTGCCGGCATCGGCGGGGATCTCCAGCGCGCCCACCAGCTCGCCGCTGTCGGGGTCGAGTGCGTGCAGGTGTTCACCGCTGGCGAACCAGACCTGCCTTCTGTCGAAACTGACGCCATGCACCTCCTCGATCCCCGGAAAGGGGCCGTATTCGCGGATGATTTCGGCCATGCGTTTCATGCATCCACCCTAACGCATCGGCAGCGGCGCCGGGAGTAACAAGCTTGTCGGGAAACCCGGCACGGTTCGCGCGACCCAGCGCCGGGCGCGGCCGTGGCCCAGCCATTCGACCCTGCCGGCCCGCTCCAGCGCCTTGAGCCCGCGCTGCACGCTGCGCGGGCTGACATCCAGCGCCAGGGCCAGCGCCGAACTCGACCAGGCCTCGCCATCGGCCAGCAGGGCCAGCAGCCCGGCATGATCACCCTCGACCGGCGGGGCCAGCACGGCGACCCTACGCCCGACGTACGGCTCCAGCACAAAGCCCCGGCCCGTCGCGCTGATCCCGGCCAGCGGGGCGAGGTGTTCGCGCAGCCGCCCGATCTCCACCCGCAATCTTGCCCGATGCGACTCGTCGGCATGGCGGGCGCGAAAGGCACGCGCGAGCAGGGTTTCGCGCGGCACGTCGCCGGGCCATGCTTCGGCCAGCGCGCGCAGCAGCGCCATCAGCACCGGCCGCCCGGCCAGTGGCACCAGCATCGCGCCGCCGCGCAGAAGGTTGCGGCAGGCATCGACCAGCAGCAGGTCCGAGCCGATCAGCGCCTCGACCCCGGACAGGTCCAGCATGGTCTCGCGCCCGCTTTCGATCAGCCGCCCGGCCGGGGCGTCGAAGGCGGCGCGCGCCTGTGCGACCTCGGCCGCCAATGCAGCGATGCCCGTCTGATGCGCGGCACGGGCGGCCCGGTCCAGCGCGGCCCGCGCATCGCCGGCCCGGATGCGCCGCATGGCGATGCCGGCGGCGACCAGCCAGCAGCCGGGACGCGAGGCCGGGGGCAGCGCGGCGGCATCCAGCCCCTCAAGCACCGCCTCGGCCTGATCGAGACGCCCGGTCAGCAGCAGCAGCCGGGCCTGCAGGTAGCCGGCATGGGCGGCGTTCGCCCAGTCGCCTTGCGCCGCAAGCGCGCCTCGCGCCGTGCCAAGCGCCCGCTCCAGACCGCCCAGGTCGCGCGTGACCAGCGCGATTTCCGCCGCGGCCAGCCGGCAGCGGGCGCGGGCCAGGGGATCGGCACCCAACCCTCGCGCGGCGCGGCGCAGCAGGTCCCGCGCCCGGTCGAGATCGCCCAGCTGCGCCATGGCGATGCCGCGCAGCGCCAGCGCCGGCGGATCGTCGCGCAGGGCGACCCGCTTCAGCGCCGTCAGCGCATCCCCCGCCGCCAGCGCCTGCGCCGCTGCCGCAATCCCGTCATCCTTGTTACTCACGCCCGGATGCCGCCCCGTCCTAGAGTCGTTGCTGCAAAGCATCGGACGGGAGGCCCGGAATGACAACGCCCAGGGCAAAACCCGACCCGGCCCGCTGGCTGGCCCTTGCGGCGGCGCCCTGCTTCGCCGTCATGGCCTGGATCACGGCGGCCTCGCCCGCGCTCTGCCTGTCCGGGCCCGGTCCGCTGCCGCTGTACGGCATGACCATGATGTATCTGCTGATGGCCCTGTTCCACCTGCCGCCCTGGTTACGGCTGATGGCAGGCCAAGACCAAACCCGGAAAGGAGACTGACCATGACCCAAGCCATCGTTTCCCGCGAGGAATGGCTGGAGGCCCGCAAGGCGCTGCTGGCCCGCGAACGCGACATGACCCATCAGCTCGATGCGCTGCGGGCCGAGCGGCGGCGGATGCCCTGGGTCCGCATCGACAAGCCCTATCGCTTCATGGGGCCCGACGGCGAGGTGACGCTGGGCGACCTGTTCGGGACCCGCAGCCAGCTTGCCATCTATCACTTCATGCTGACGCCGGGTTCGGATCATCTCTGCTCGGGCTGTTCCTTCGTCGTCGACCATGTCGATGCCGCCCGGCAGCATTTCGAGCAGGCCGACCTGGCCTTCGCCGCCGTCTCGCGCGCGCCGATCCGACGGATCGAGGAGGTCCGACGGCGCATGGGCTGGCGCTTTCCCTGGCTGTCGTCGGACGACGGCGATTTCAACTACGATTTCGGCGTCTCGTTCACCGAGGAGGATCGCGCGGCCGGCCGGGCGATCTACAACTACGGGACGGTGATCGAGAGGAGCCCGGACATGTTCGGGGTCAGCATCTTCGTGCGGCAGGACGGCGTCCTCTTCCACAGCTATTCCACCTATCATCGCGGCGTGGAACTGCTGATGGGCGCGTTCAACTGGCTGGACCTGACCCCAAAGGGCCGCAATGAAAACGGCGCCATGAGCTGGCTCAGGCTGCATGACCAATACTGAGCCGGGCGCAGAGGATCAGGGCGGGCGATCACTTCCCGGCGCTCTGGACGATATCAGGGCATCTGTCCTGACGATGGGCTGGGGTGCCTGCTGGCCGGGCAATGAATGCCCCTCGATAACCGCGAGCAGGGGAAACAGGTCGCAAGCGGCCAGGGGACACGGCTTGCAGCCCCCGGCTGCCCGCCCTAAATTCCGACCATGATGTTCATGTCCACATTCTTCCCGCTGATCTGACCGGCCCTGCCGCCGGTGCTTTCGCGCCATCAGATCGACACGGCGCCCGCGATTGGGGCGCCAAGCGGAGAATGCGTGATGACCAATCCCGAACCCACCGGCCTGACCAAGCATCAGGTTCAAAGCTTCATCGAGGACGGCTTCGTCAGGATCGACGGCGCCTTCCCCACCGACCTCGCCCAGCAATGCCGGGACGAGTTGTGGGCGGCGACGGGCCTCTCGCCCGACCGGCCCGAGGGCTGGACGCGACCCGTCATCCGGATCGCATCGATGTCCACGCCCGCCTTCGTCCAGGCCGCCAACACCCCGCTGCTGCATCGGGCCTATGACCAGCTTGCCGGGCCGGCGCGCTGGCTTGCGCCGCAAGGGCTGGGCAGTTTCCCGATCCGCTTCCCCTCGCCCATCGCCCCCGGCGACGATGGCTGGCATGTCGACATGAGCTTCGGCGACAGCCCGGATTTCATGGAGTGGCGGGTCAATGTCAAAAGCAGTGGCCGCGCGTTGCTGATGCTGTTCCTGTTCTCGGATGTCGGGCCCGGCGATGCACCGACCCGGATCAGGCGGGGCTCCCACGCCACCATCGCCCGCGAGTTGCTGCCCTATGGCACGGCAGGCGCGACGCTGCAGCAATTGTCGGCGAACGGCTATGCCTCGACCGAGACCTGCCCCGAGGCACTGGCGACGGGCGCGGCGGGCACGGTCTATCTGTGCCATCCGTTTCTGGTCCATGCGGCGCAACCGCACCGGGGGACAAGACCCCGCTTCATGGCGCAGCCTCCCTTGCTGCCAAGAGCCGAGTTCGACCCGGCCTTGCCGCCCTCGCCGGTCCAACTCGCCATCCGCAGGGCTTGCGGGCCGGCGTTCTGAAGCCGGCAAGGTCCGGGGCTGCGTCAGATGAGCGACGCCCAGGCATCGGTGACGACACGCTGCGTCTTCCCGGTCCTCTCCATGCCACGGCCGTCGTTCACCTTGCGACCATGAAAAGACGGTTGCCGTCGCGGATCAGTTCCAGCGCCACGATGGCACGACGGCCGGCAAGCATGTCACGCAAATCCGCGACCGATGAAACCGGCGTCCGGTTGACGGCGACGATCATGTCGCCGCGGCGCAGACCGACCCATGCCGCAAGGCTGTCCGGCTCGACGCTGTCGACCGTGATCCCGGCACTGCCCGCCCGGCGCGCCTCCTCCGCCGAGGCGTTGCGCAACCGGGCGCCATCCAGCGGCGTGCCAGCGAAATCACCGGAGGAGGTGGCTTCGGCGGTGATGGACAGGTCGACTTCCTGCTCATCCCCCTCGCGCCTGACCGTCAGGCGAATGGTGCTGCCGACGGGCGTCAGGCCCAATCGGTTGCGCAGATGCGTGGCGCCCTGCACCGGCACCTCGTCGATGGCGGCCACCACGTCCCCCGTCTTCAGCCCCGCCTTCTCGGCAGGCGAGCCGGGCTCGACATTCGCGATGACCGCGCCGTGGATGCCGCCCAGCTCCAGCGCCTCGGCCAGATCGGGCGTCAGGTCGTGCATGCCGATCCCCAGCCTGCCGCGCCGCACCTCGCCATGCTTGATCAGCTGCTGCATCACGGCGACGGCCATGTTGCTGGGCAACGCGAAACCGATACCGATATTGCCCCCCGCCGGGGTCAGGATGGCGGTGTTGATACCGACCAGCCTGCCGTCCAGCGTCACCATCGCGCCGCCCGAATTACCCGGGTTGATCGAGGCGTCGGTCTGGATGAAATCCTCATAGCCCTCGCGGCTGATGCCGCTGCGTCCCAGCGCGCCGACGATGCCCGAGGTCACCGTCTGGCCCAGGCCGAAGGGGTTGCCGATGGCGGCGACGAAATCGCCGACCTGAAGGCGGTCGGAATCGCCGATCTCCAGCGCGACCAGATCCTCGGCCTCGATTCGCAGCAGGGCGATTTCCGTGGCCTGGTCGGCGCCGACGAGTCCGGCCCGGAACTGGCGCCCGTCCTTCAGCGTGACGCTGATCGCGCTGGCCTCGGCGACGACGTGGTGATTGGTCAGCACATAGCCGTTCTGGGCGTCGACGATCACGCCGGAGCCGGCGCTCATCTGCCGCCGCATCGGCGGGTCGGGAAGATCGAAGAAACGGCGGAAATAGGGATCGTTGTAAAGCGGGTTCGATACCGCCGGCGTTTCCGAGACGACCGCGATATTGACCACCGCCGGGGTGACGCGCGACAGCATCGGGGCGATGGTGGGAATGCCGCCCGCCGCCTCGGGCATGGGTTGGCCGACAGCCGCCGGGGACGGCGCGACCAGCGCCAGGATCGTGCACAGCGTGATGGCAGCCGCGCGCAGTCGGAGGATTTTCATCGACATCGGCAATTTCCGTTTGATCGGTGGTGGATTTCCTTTCCCGCCCGAGACCAGACGGAGAACGTGAAAACGGCCCGGCGGGTTGCCGGGCCGTTCGGGACGTCACGCTGTCGAATAGGGCCGGTCGTCGCCCGACCACAGGCTGACGCCTGCCAGGATCGCGACGACCAGACCGGCGATCACATGCACCCACATCGCCGCCGCGAGGGTCGCGAAGCCCAGAACCCAGGGCGCGATCACCGCCCAGAGGCCAAGGGCGGCATTGGCCCATTCCTCAAGCCTGTGGAACGCGAAGAGCGCGGCCAAGGCGATCAGCGTCATCGCGGCCCCGATGATCCAGGCGTTCCCCGCCGCGGCGGTCTCGGCCGCGAAGCCGAGATACCAGGGCGACAGCAGAAGACCGAGACCGGCAACGACATTGGCGATGTCGAATGCCGTCCGGCGATCGAGAGACAGGGATTTCAGCATCGTTCACTCCTCCTTGTCGGTTGCTTGGTGATCCCGTCAATGGACCTTCCCTTGCGGGGGAAGGCTGGATGCGGCGGCGGGCCCGGGCGGCGGCAGGGCTGCCCGGCCTGCTTCGGGCGGGATCGCTGCGATCTCATCCCGCGTCAGCAGCCCCGCCGCGATCTCGTGCAGCGCCAGTTCTGCAGGGCTGGCGCCCGGCATGTCGAGCATCGCCCCGGCGCCCTGAAGCAGCGCCCTGCTGCGGCCAGCGTCAGGGCGAACCTGTCCGGCCGCACCTTCTGGCAATCAAGCACGACGAGCGGGTCCATGGCCGCACCTCATGCCGCCTTCCGCGCGCCGGAAGCGGCCCGCCCCGCCGCCTTGCGCTCCAGCGCCAGCAGCGCCTGCCGGGCCTCGGCCAGATACGAGGGCCGGCCGTTCTCGGGCATGCCCTCGTTGGTCGCCTGGTCGATCAGATATTCGGTCCAGGCTCGGTTCGTCAGGATCCGGCGCCTGACCCCCGCGGATTCCCCGAGCAGCCATCGTCGAGACACACCTGCTGGCTTGACACCCCCAAGTCTCACCTTCATTATATCAACATATCTTGAGAGGTTGATTCGATGGAGGAGCAACGCGCCCTTGCCGGCTTCGCGGCCCTGTCGCAGGAAACCCGGCTGCGCATCGTCCGGCTGCTGGTCAAGGCCGGGCCGGAGGGCATGGCGGCCGGGGCCATCGGCGAGGCCCTGGGGGACGCGACCACTTCGCGGCTATCCTTCCACCTGACCCACCTCGAACATGCCGGGCTGATCCGGTCCCGGCGCGAGGGGCGTTTCATCATCTACAGCGTTGTCTTCCCGACACTGGCGGGGCTGATCGAATTCCTGATGCGCGATTGCTGCGACGGCCATCCGGAAATCTGCGCGCCGGTCGCGGCCGCGCTGGATTGTGCCTGTGACCCCACTTTGACCCGAGAGACCTGAGCATGGATGTCGTCATTTACCACAACCCCGACTGCGGCACCTCGCGCAACGTCCTGGCCATGATCCGCAATGCCGGGATCGAGCCGCATGTGGTGGAATACCTCAAGACGCCGCCCACGCGCGCGATGCTGGAGCGGCTGATCGCCCGGATGGGCATCGCACCTCGCGCGCTGCTGCGGGAAAAGGGCACGCCCTATGCGGAGTTGGGCTTGGACGACCCGGCACTGCCCGACGCGGCGCTGATCGAGGTGATGCTGGCGCATCCGGTGCTGATCAACCGGCCCATCGTGGTCAGCCCCAGGGGGGTGCGGCTCTGCCGGCCCTCGGAGCAGGTGCTGGACCTGCTGCCGCCGCAGCGCGCCGCCTTCAGCAAGGAGGACGGCGAGTCGGTGGTCGATGCCCAGGGCAACCGCATCCGCTCGGCCTGAAAGGAACAGATGATGACCCTCGACAGCCCGGCCCGCCGGCTCTCCTTTCTCGACCGCTACCTGACCGTGTGGATCTTCGCGGCCATGGCGTTCGGCATCCTGCTGGGCACCGTGTTCACCGGCCTGCCGGATGCGCTGA
>NZ_VCBQ01000141.1:0-9085 GCF_006386455.1 Paracoccus sp. FO-3
ACGGCTATGTCAAGGTGCGCGGCGTGCCCATCTCGCTGGCGGATGTCGAGGCCGAGCTGGCCGCCCATCCCGCCATCGCGCAGGCGCTGGTCGTGGACCTGCCCGACGCGCGGGACGAGACGGTGCTGGCCGCTCTGGTCGCCGGCCGCGCCCTGCCCGAGCCGCGCGCTGCGCGCCTTCCTGCGAAAGCGGCTGCCGCAATCGCACCTTCCCGACCGCATCCTTGCGGTCCCGGCCCTGCCGCTGTCGGCCAATGGCAAACCCGACCGCCGCCGCGCGCGCCAGATCGCAGCCGAGCCCGGCCCCGAGCCCGCCGCGCCGCGCCGGACACCGGGCGACGCGCCCGCGGACGCGGACGAACTGGCGGGCCTGATCCTTGACGCCTTCCGCGAGGCGCTCGGCGCGCCGGGGATGGGGCCCGAGGACGATTTCTTCAACCATGGCGGGCATTCGCTGGTCGCGACCCGCATCATCGGCAAGTTGCAGGCCGAATACGGCATCATCCTGCACTTCATCGACATCTTCCGCCATCCGACCGCCCGTGCGCTGGCGGATATCGCCACCCGCAGCGCGCCGGCCGCACCGATGCCCGCAGCCGGCGAGGACGCCGCCAAGGCCCAGGCGGCGCCGCTGTCCTTGGCCCAGCAATCGCTGCGGAAGGCCTATGCCGCCTTCGGCCATGGCGGCATCTTCAACCTGCCTTTCGCCTTGCGTTTCCCGACACCGGTGGACGAGACGGTCTTCGGCCTGGCTTTCGGCGACCTGATCCGCCGCCATCCCGTCCTGCGCAGCCATTTCCGCGAACGGGACGGCCAGCCGCTGCAAGAGGTGGTCCCGGTCGAGCGGCTGGGCGACGACCGCGGGTTCTGGACCAGCGCCGAGGCCGGCGATGCCAGCCGCCGGACCGAGGCCGGCCATGTCTTCGACCTTGCCCGCGAATTGCCGCTGCGGCTGCGCTTCTTCCGCGAGGGGGACGAGCAGGTGCTGTCCATGCTGTTCCACCATGTCGTGCTGGACGAATGGTCGCTGAGCCTGCTGATGGACCAGCTTGGCCACGCCTATCGCCAGCGGGCGGGGCTGGCGCCGGAATGGCCCGACCAGCCGCCGGGCTTCCACCGCTTCGCCACCGCGCAAAGGGCGGCGCAGGCGGACCGCGCGCATCTGGACTATTGGCTGCATCACCTGCGCGGCGCGCCCCGCGCCCGGCCGATCCTGGGCGATGCGCCGGGCGGACGGGATCCGCAGGGCGGCTGGACCCGGATCGACCTGCCGGCGGAAATCGCGCGCGGGCTCTATGCCACGGCGCGGCGAAACGCGGCTTCGCTCTTCGCCACCGCCTATGCGGCGATCGGCGTGGCGCTGGGGCGCCTGGGCGGCATCGGCGACCTGGTAATCGGCACCTCAGCCTCGGGGCGCAACGATCCGGCTTGGTTCGATACCGTGGGCTATTTCACCACCATGACCGCGCATCGCCTGGCTTTGGGGGCGCAGGACACGCCCGCCGCGCTGATCGCGCAGGTGCGCGACCGCATCGCCCGGTCGCTGCCGCACTCCGAGATTCCGCTGGATCAGGTGGCCGAAGCGCTGACCGGCAATCCCGTCACCCGGCTGGACGAGATGTTCGAAGTCTTCATCCAGATCCACGCCCGGAACCGGATGAACGGCGCCATCGCGTTGATGGACGGCAAGTCGCGTCGAATACCGGCAGATCGACCCGGACAAGGCAGAGACCCTTCTTGGCCTCCAATTCGAGATCGTCGAGGACGTGGCGGGCGAGACCGTCGGCCTGCGCATCATGATGAGCCATCGCGCCGACCGCTACGGCCCGGCCAAGATCCGGCAGATCACCGCGGCGGTCCAGGCGATGCTGGCCCACTTTGCGCAACCCCAGGACGATCAGCCGCTGGCCGCCGGCCTGGCAGACCCCAGTGGCGCGGCCAGCGCCCCGCCGGCATGGGCCTCGCGGGATCGTATAGGGGCCGTGGACCTGCAGCTCGCCCGGCTCGCCGATGGCGGCCTCGCGCCTGTCGGGGCGGATGATGCGCAGCTCGTCCCAGGGCGACATCGGCCGGCCCTGGGTGTTCACGATGCGCTCTTCGCTGTCGGGCGGCGCGGTAAAGCAGACCAGCCCCTCGGCCATGCCGAAGACCTGCTGCAACTGGCAGCCCAGCCCGGGCCGGATGCGAATCACATCTGGCAGCCAGCACCCGCCAGCCCGCAGCTTCTCAAGAGGGTTTGGAGATGAATGGACGCAAGATCCCGGCATGGGTCGGCACGGGCACCCTGCTGGCATTGGCCATCGCCCCGGCGCTTACCCAGGACGGCCAGGGCGCGACCGAGACGATGCGGCTGGACGAAATCGTCCTGACCGGCGAAAAGCAGGCGCGCAGCGTCAAGCACACCGCCTCTTCCGTGGCGATCCTGACCGCGCGCGACCTTGAGGAGAACGGCGGGCAGGACAGCGTCGCCGATGCGGCGACGGGCATCGCCAACGTGACCTATGTCGCCTCGGGCGGACAGGGCGGCGCGCCCACCATCCGCGGCCAGGACAGCGAAGGCGCGCATTCGGGCGCGGTGGCCTTTTTCGGCGGCACCGCGCCGCGGCTGGCCTTCACCCTCGACGGCCATTCCCTAGGCTATAACGAAATCGTCTGGGGCAGCCAGGCGCTGTGGGACGTGGAATCCATCGAGGTCTTCCGCGGCCCGCAGACGGCGACCCAGGGCGCGAATTTCGATCGCCGGGGCGATCATCGCCAGGACCAAGGATCCGACCTTCCAGCCCCAGGGCGCCGCGCAGATGGAATACGGCAGCCACAGCCGCCTGATGGCCTCGGGATCCTTGTCCGAGGATCTGGCCGGGCGCATCGCCGTCGATGACTGGGCGCGCGACAATTACATCGACTATACCAATCCCGCCTTCGCGGTCGGCTCGACCGACCGGGACCATGAATCGCACACCATTCGCGCCAAGCTGCTGTGGCAGCCGCAAGAGATCCCCGGATTCCAGGGCAAGCTGACCTTCTTGCACGGCATGACGAACCGGCCGAACTGGGAGGCCGTGACCGAACCCTATGAGGACCTGGAAAGCGCCACCGCCTCGAACCCCAGCTGGCGGCTGCGCACCAACACCACGATCCTGGACCTGAGCCATGATTTCGGCAACGGCTGGACGCTGTTCAACCAGCTGCAATATTCCGACATCCGGATCAAGCGCTCGACCGAGCCGGTCAACTCGGGCACGGTGGTCCTGGACCAGGACGTGACCTCGAACGAGACCCGACCTTCGGCACGCCCGAGGACCGGATCAGCGGCGTGACGGGGCTGTTCGTCTCGCACACGGATTCGGACGAGTTGCTGGATTACCACGGCACCACCCCCTATGACGACCGCAAGGACAGCCTGGGGCTGTTCGCCGAAGCCACCTGGCGGACCGCTGGAACCTGACCGGCGGGCTGCGCTATCAGCGCGACGACATCACCCGGTGCGGCGTGTCGAGCTTTACCCCCAACCTGCTGGACTACGACGAAAGCTTCGACGCCTGGCTGCGCAAGCTGGCGCTGGCCCATGACCTCGACCGGTCGAGCCGCATCGGCGTCATGGTCAGCAAGGGCTACAACCCCGGCGGGGCGACGCTGAGCATGAACAGCGGCGAATACGTGCCCTTCGATGCGGAGATCTCGTGGAACTACGAGATCTTCGGCCGCATCCGGTTGCTCGACGACCGGATGGGCTGACCGGGAACCTGTTCTACACCCGACTGCACGATGCGCAGCGCTATGTCATGACCAGGCTGCCGGAGAACATAGGCCGTTCGATCACCGTCAATGCCGAGCGCACCAGATCCTATGGCCTGGAACTGGGGATGGACGATCTGCTGCGCGACAACCTGCGGGTCAAGGCGGGGCTGGGCCTGCTGCATGCCGAGATCGGCCGCTTGACCAGCGCGGCGGCGGAATACCAGGGCCACCGCTTCGGCCGCGCGCCCGACTATACGCTTTCGCTGGCGGCCGATTGGGACATCACGCCGCAATGGCGGCTCAGCGGCCAGCTGCGCCATACCGACGGCTATTATTCCGACGACAACGAGGACCGCGACAGTTGGGTCGCTTCCTATACCGTCGCCAATGCCCGGCTAACCTGGCAGCCGTACGAGAACCTGCAGGCCTTCGCCTATGTCAGCAACCTGTTCGACGACCGCTCGGTGACCTCTCTGCGGGCCAGCCGCTCGATCGGCGGCTTCGAGGCCACCGTGGTCGAGCCGCGCGAGCTGGGCATCGGCCTGAAGATGACGTTCTGATGCGAAGGGTGCCCCGGCAGCGACCGGGCCGCCCTGCCCCAGGGTCGCGCTGCGGCAGGCGGGTCAGGCGCCGTCCAGCCCGCCCAGGCGGCGGATCTCGGCCACGACCTCGGCCACGCCCTCGCCGGTGCGCAGGGAGCAGAAGCGCACCGGGCGCGCGCCGCGTTGCCGGGCCGCGTCGCGCGCCATGCGGTCGCGGTCGCAGCCCACCGCCTCGGCGATGTCGATCTTGTTGACGACCAGCAGGTCCGAGCGCGTGACCCCCGGCCCGCCCTTGCGCGGGATGTCGTCGCCCATGCCGCAGTCGATCTGATAGACCGTCAGGTCCGCCAGTTCCGGCGAGAAGGTGGCCGACAGGTTGTCGCCCCCCGACTCGATCAGGATCACGTCGAGGTCGGGAAAGGCCGCCGTCAGCTCTTCGACGGCGGCAAGGTTGATCGAGCAATCCTCGCGGATCGCCGTATGCGGGCAGCCGCCGGTCTCGACGCCGCGGATGCGCTCCAGCGGCAGGGCCTGCACGCGCATCAGGTATTCGGCATCCTCGCGCGTATAGATGTCGTTGGTGATCGCGGCGACGGACAGGTCTTGCGACAGCGCCCGGCAAAGCGCCTCGGTCAGGCGGGTCTTGCCCGCGCCGACCGGGCCGCCGATGCCGATGCGAAGCGGGCCGTTCGGGCTGGTCATGTGCGATAGATCCTTGGTTGCAGCGTTTCGTGGCGGATGGCGGCCAGGTCGCCGCGCAAGGTGCAGCCGCCCAGCTCGTCCAGCGTCGCGACCTCGGCCTCGGCGGCGATCTCGCGGATCAGCGGCATCAGGGCGGCCAGCACGCGCTGGCCCTGGGTCGGGCCGATGGGCACGGACTTGACGCAGGCCGTAACCAGGTTCGAGGCAAAGGCCTGCAGGAAGAGCGCCAGCGTTTCGGCAAGCGGCACCCCCGCACGGGCGGCCGCCATGCCGATGGCGACGGGATAGGGGGCGGGTGGCAGCGCGCCCTCGACGGCCGAGAGGGCGCGGGCGAAGCTTGCCCCCTGCTCGGCCGCCTCGCGGCGGCGCTCGGCGCAACCGGACAGCGCCAGGGCAAGCTCGGCCACATCCTCGCCCCGCCAGGCATGGGCCAAGAGGATCGCGTCGTTGCGGCCCGCCCCATGGCGCAAAAGATCGGCGATCCAGTCCTGCACCGCGTCCGGCCCGGTCAGCCAGCCATCGGCGATGGCCTGCTCGATGCCGTGCGAATAGGCAAAGCTGCCCACCGGCCAGGCGGGCGACAGCCAGGCAAACAGCCGTTGCAGCGCGGCAAGCTCAGCCATGGGGGTGGGGGTGGCCATGCGCATGCTGGTGCCCGTGCCCGTCCCCATGTCCATGCCCATGGCCCATGACCTGGGCCGGGCCATAGGCGCCGCCTTCGGGGATGAAAGGCTGCCGCGCCTCGGTCACGGTCGCGCCCAGGCCCTGCAGCATGGCGCGCAGGACGTGATCGGCGCGGATGACCAGGTGGAAGGGCTCGATCTGGCAGGGCGTGTGGCGGTTGCCGATATGCCAGGCCAGGCGCGGCAGGTCGCCGGTGACGATCAGCACCGGCTCGGCTGCGGCGACGACCTCGACCGGGCCGGCATCGCTCAGCAGCGCGTCGCCATGGGCCAGCGCGGTGACTTTCGGCAGATCGACCAGCAGGTCGGCGCCCGAGCGGGTGCGCAGCAGCTTGCGGCGCAGGAAGCGGGCATCATAGTCCAGCTCGACCCGGTCGATGGGCCGGGCGGCAAGCGGCGGGTGAAGGACGGCGGTGGCTTTCATCGTCAGAACAGGAAATAGCGTTGCGTCATGGGCAGGCTTTCGGCGGGCTGGCAGGTCAGCAACTCGCCATCCGCGCGCACCTCGTAGGTTTCGGGGTCGACATGGATCTCGGGGGTGGCGTCGTTCAGCACCATCTGCGCCTTGCCGATGCCGCGCGTGCCGCGCGCGGCGACCGTGTCCTTGGCCAGCCCCAGATGGCCCAGCTCGGCATCGCGGCTGACGAAGGTCACGGCGCTGCGTTCGACCGAGCGCCCGAAGGCCCCGAACATGGGCCGCGAATGCACCGGCTGCGGCGTCGGGATCGAGGCGTTGGGATCGCCCATCTGCGCCATGACCACGGTGCCGCCCAGCAGCACCATCCCGGGCTTGACGCCGAAGAAGGCGGGGTTCCACAGCACCAGGTCGGCGCGCTTGCCCGGCTCGACGGAACCGATCTCATGCGCCAATCCATGCGCGATGGCCGGGTTGATGGTGTATTTCGCGACATAGCGGCGGACGCGGAAATTGTCGGCCGGGCCATCGCCCAGCACGCCCCTTTGCACGCGCATCTTGTGGGCGGTCTGCCAGGTGCGGATCAGCACCTCACCCACCCGGCCCATGGCCTGGCTGTCGGACGAGATGATCGACATGGCACCGATGTCGTGCAGGATGTCCTCGGCCGCGATGGTCTCGCGCCGGATGCGGGATTCGGCAAAGGCGATGTCTTCCGGGATCGAGCGGTCCAAGTGATGGCAGACCATCAGCATGTCCAGATGCTCTTCCATCGTGTTGACGGTGAAGGGCCGCGTCGGGTTGGTCGAGGACGGGATCACGTTCGCCAGCCCCGCCACCCGGATGATGTCGGGCGCATGGCCGCCGCCCGCGCCCTCGGTATGGAAGGCATGGATGGTGCGGCCGGCGATGGCGGCGATGGTGTCCTCGACAAAGCCGCTTTCGTTCAGCGTGTCGGTGTGGATCATCACCTGCACGTCCATGCGGTCGGCGACGGAAAGGCAGCAGTCGATGGCGGCGGGGGTGGTGCCCCAGTCCTCGTGCAGCTTCATCGCGCAGGCGCCGGCGCGGACCTGTTCCTCCAGCGCGGCGGGCAGCGAGGCGTTGCCCTTGCCCGCAAAGGCCAGGTTCATCGGGAAGGCGTCCGCGGCTTGCAGCATCCGGCCGATATGCCAGGGCCCCGGCGTGCAGGTGGTGGCCAGCGTGCCATGCGCCGGGCCGGTGCCGCCGCCCAGCATGGTGGTGATGCCCGAATGCAGCGCGTCGTCGATCTGCTGGGGGCAGATGAAATGGATATGCGCGTCCATGGCGCCGGCGGTCAGGATGCGGCCTTCGCCCGCGATGATCTCGGTCCCCGGCCCGATCAGCACGGTGACGGCGGGCTGGGTATCGGGGTTGCCGGCCTTGCCGATCACCGCGATGCGCCCGTCCCGCAGGCCCACGTCCGCCTTGTAGATGCCGGTCGCATCCACGATCAGCGCATTGGTGATGACGGTGTCCATCGCGCCCTCGGCGCGGGATTTCTGCGACTGGCCCATGCCGTCGCGGATGACCTTGCCGCCGCCGAACTTGACCTCCTCGCCATAGGTGGTCAGGTCGCGCTCGACCTCGATGACCAGTTCGGTATCGGCCAGGCGCACGCGGTCGCCGGTGGTGGGGCCATAGATCGCCGCGTAATCGGCGCGGGACAGCGTGGCGGGCATCCTACAGCTCTCCCATGACGGCGGCGCGAAAGCCGAAGACCCGGCGGTCGCCCGCAAAGGGGATCAGGCCCACGTCGCGGGTCTGACCCGGCTCGAAGCGGATCGCGGTGCCGGCGGCGATGTCGAGGCGCATCCCCCGCGCAGCCGCGCGGTCGAAATCCAGCGCCGGGTTGGTTTCGGCGAAATGGTAATGGCTGCCGACCTGCACCGGGCGGTCGCCGGTATTGGCGACGGTCAGGACCAGGCGGGGGCGGCCGGCGTTCAGCACGATCTCGCCCTCGGCGGGGATGATCTCTCCGGGGATCATCTCAGGCCACCGCCAGCACAAGGCCCGCCGCGGCGGTCGCAGCGCCCAGCCAGCGCGCCAGCGGCAGGCGCCCCAGCGCGATGCCGATGCCGTGCAGGCCCGCCGTCGCCAGCGCAAAGCCCGCGGCATAGGCGGCCAGCCCCTGCGCCGGGCCTTCGATCCCGTGCGCATGGCCGTGCATCATGCCGAAGACCGCGATCACCGGCAGCACCATGGCCAGGCCCGGCCGCAGGGCCAGCGCGATCGCCGCGCCGATGACGATGGAAGAGGCCAGGATCACCGGCTCGACCAGCGGCAGGCCGACCCCTGCCGCACCCAGCGCGCCGCCCGCGACCATCGCCGCCACGAAGGCCAGCGGCAGCGCCCAGATCGCGCGTCCGCCGATGCCGGCCGCCCACAGGCCCACGGCCAGCATGGCCAGCAGGTGATCGGCCCCGCCCAGCGGGTGGGACAGGCCCGCCACCAGGGGCGCGCCCCCGCCGTGGCCGGTATGGGCAAGGGCCGCGGTCGGTGCCAGCAGCAGGGCGGCAAGAAGCTTTTTCATCGCGAAGTCCTTCAGCGGATGGGATGGTGGACCGTCACCAGCTTGGTGCCGTCGGGAAAGGTGGCCTCGACCTGGATCTCGGGGATCATCTCGGGCACGCCTTCCATGCAATCCTCGGCGCGCAGGATCTCGGCGCCCCAGGACATCAGGTCGGCGACCGAGCGGCCGTCGCGGGCGCCCTCGACCACGGCGTCGGTGATGATGGCGACGGCCTCGGGGTGGTTCAGCCTGACGCCGCGCGCCATGCGGTTGCGGGCGACGATGGCGGCCATGGCCACCAGCAGCTTGTCCTTTTCGCGGGGTGTCAGGTTCATCTCTTGCCTCACAATTGCCAGATGCGCGGCGGCGGGCCGGCGCGGAAATGCGCGATGAGCGGCACCAGCGCCGCCCGCAGGGCCTGGGCCGAGGGCGCCAGGAACCGTGCCACCTGAGAATGGCGGTGCGAAATTAGT
>NZ_VCBQ01000142.1:0-9071 GCF_006386455.1 Paracoccus sp. FO-3
GCCGGTCGAGACGATCTGGATCACCGCTGCGTGGCCCGCCGACAGATCGGCGTCGATGGCGGCGATCAGGGTCGGGGTTTTCATGCTGGTCAGCAGATGGCCAAAGAAGCGCTGCTTGGCAGATTCAAACGCCGAGCGCGCGGCGGACTTGGCCTGGCGGTTGAGCGTGCCGCTGTCGCCCGTGATGTTGGCTGCCTCCATCGCGGCAGCGAGATTGTTGTGGATGATGGCGAAGGCCCCGGCATAGGCATCGTAGATGCCGCGTTGCTCAAGCGTCAGCGCATGCTCCAGCATCTCATATTCGACGCCGTCGTAGGAGAGGGACCGGGCAGTGTAGAGGCCGAGGGACCGCAGGTCGCGGGCCAGCACCTCCATAGCTGCGACGCCGCCAGCCTCGATGGCCTCGACAAATTCGGCGCGGGTGGCGAACGGAAAGTCCTCGCCACCCCAGAGGCCGAGCCGCTGCGCATACGCGAGGTTGTGGACGGTTGTTGCCCCTGTGGCCGAGACATAGACCACGCGGGCATTGGGCAGTTTGTGCTGGAGGCGCAGACCTGCCCTGCCCTGCTGCGAGGCCTCGGTATCGCCGCGCTCGCCCTTGCTGCCTGCGGCATTCGCCATGGCATGGCTTTCGTCAAACAGGATCACCCCGTCGAAATCTGCCCCCAGCCAATCAACGATCTGGTCGACGCGGGATTTCTTGGCGCCCCGCTCTTCGGAGCGGAGCGTGGCATAGGTGGTGAAGAGGATCCCCTCGGTGAGCGGAATGTCGCGACCTTGGGCGAACCGCGACAGCGGCGTGACCAGCAGCCGCTCCTGACCAAGGGCGGACCAGTCGCGCTGCGCGTCCTCGAGAAGCTTGTCGCTCTTCGAGATCCAGAGCGCCTTGCGACGGCCCTGGCACCAGTTGTCGAGCAGGATCCCGGCCGATTGACGGCCCTTGCCCGCACCGGTGCCATCGCCGAGGAAGAAGCCGCGGCGGAAGCGGACAGCGTCCGCGGCATCGTCGGGTGCGGCCGAGACCATGTCGCCGGTTTCATCGACGGTCCACGATCCAGCCAGATACGCGCCATGCGCCTCGCCCGCGTAGATGACGGTCTCAAGCTGCGCGTCGGAGAGCAGGCCATCGCGTAGAACGGCGGCGGGGAGTTTCGGGCGATAGGAGGGTTTCGGGGGCGTGACCGAGGCCATAGCCGCCGACTGCACGAGCTTGGTCGGGTGCGGGGCCGCACCTAGGATGTCGATCGCCTGCAGGCGGAAGGTCTCGTAGATCGCGTCCGACAGACGCACGGCACCGAGATCGTCCGCCGTCTCGCGCAGGGTGTAGGTGAGGTCCGTGGCCTCGATCTGTGCGGCAGTGTTTGTGGGGGGCGTTGCTGGCGTTGCGCGCGATATGCTGATGGCTGTGCGCGTGGTGCGGGAAGGATTTCCCGTGAAGGGGAAAGTGCGGCCCTGCCCGGCTGATGCGACCTGCGCCAGCGCGAGGCGCGGGGGGACATGTGCGGTGATCAGCGAGTGCAGACTGGCGACATCAGGCGATATCGGGCGCGCCAGATCGGCGGTAATGCCGCCCGCCTCGCCACCGCGGCATTTGTCGAAGACCGAAATCCGCGTCTCGAAGCTGGTGCCGTGCTTTGCGAAGGCGGCACCTGACATGGCGCCAGTGAAGACGAGATACGCGGTCTCGGTCAGGCGGGTGAAGGTTTCCGCCCAGACGGGCGCATCCGGCGCGAAACTGGCACCCGTGATGGCGACCAGACGACCGCCGGGGGCGAGCCGGGCAAGCGCCGAGCGCAGATGTCGGGCCGTCGCCTCGGTCGTCCGCCCATCGACATTCGCCACAACCGAAAACGGCGGGTTCATCAGGATGACGCTCGGGCGAACGCCCGGGTCCAGATGATCGTCGATTTGTGCTGCGTCGAAGGTAGTGACTGGACACCCCGGGAAAAGGTGACGCAGAAGGTCGGCTCGGGTCTCGGCGAGTTCGTTCAGCGCGAGACTGCCGCCCGCGATCTCCGCGAGGATCGCCAGAAGCCCGGTCCCGGCCGAAGGCTCGAAGACGAGGTCACGGGGCGTGATCTGCGCTGCCACCATTGCAGCCAGTCCCATGGGCAACGGCGTCGAGAATTGCTGGAACCGCTCCATCTCCTCCGAGCGCCGCGTGTGCGTGGGCAAAAGGTCCGCGACCTTGGAGAGGATCGGCAGCAGCGAGTCAAGTGAGCCCGCCCGGGCGAGCAGCGCGCGGCCGAACTTTCGCAGGAAGAGGACGAGCGCCACCTCGCCCGCCTCGTAGGCGAGCTTCCAATCCCAGGCGCCATCGGCATCGGAGCCGCCAAAGGCGCGCTCCATCTCAAGCCGCAGACGCAGCGCGTCGATCTGGAAGCCTTGGGCGAGATCGGGCTGCAGAGCCTCGGCCACGGCGAGGATCGCGGGCGCGGGCCCGGGATCACGAGATTGGACTGAAACGGGAGGCGCAACAGGCGCGAGATAGGTCATCGGGAAACTCCGGGATGAAGGAAAGGGACAGGCCCGGACACCCTCGCTCGGGCACCCTCAGGCCTGATCTCCCCCTGCCCATCTCTCCCTCTCGAACCGGCACAGTACGGACGCTTGGCTTGATTTTGTTCCTGTTATGTTCTATATTGAGAACCAAGCCAGCGAGGGAGTTTCCCGATGGACAGCACTACATACGCCCTGCCTGCAACGCCCAAGCAGATCGTCTATGCGCGCTCGCTCGCCCTGCGCAACCAGACCATTCTGCCCTGGGAGGTTCAGCAAGATCGCCGGTCGTTGAGTGCCTGGATCGAGGCGCAGGCCCAGCTGAAGCCGGTGTCGGACATGGACCGGCTGCCGACCTCGGAGCAGGTGGCCTTCGCAGAGAAACTCGCCCGGATCAAGCGGCGCGCCGTCCCGGAGGAATGCTTCCGCGACAAGGGGCTGATGTCGAAGTGGATCGACGGGAACAGGTGACGTGAAGCGAAGCGCTGCCCCCGAGACAGAACCCGCCCAAAACCCGAAGGGTTCTGACCAAGGTATGTGTCCAGCCTAAGCCCTTGATTTCATGCAGAGCCGAACTCCAGGCCAGAAATGACCGTTATCGCACATGAAGTTGCGCCCAAAGAAAACGACGAGGGTAACACCACTTTCCGCGAATTGCGGGGGTCCGGGTTTACGAACCAGCCGCGAGGGCTTCGATCACACGGCATCCGGCCACGACGCCGCGCCCGCACTCCTTGACCATGCGGGACAGTTCTTCGCGCAAGTTCAGAAGACGGGCAATCCGGCTCTCCACCTCGGCAAGCTGCGCCTGGGCGATGCGGCTCGCATCCTCGCATGAGGCTTCTGGCTGCTCCTGAAGTGCCAGAAGTGCGCGCACCGCTGCAAGGTCGAACCCGAGTTCACGGGCATGACGAACGAACCCAAGACGGCGGGCATCAACCTCGGTGTAGCTGCGCCGCCCGTTCTCTTGACGGGCTGGCACCGGCAGGACACCGATGCGCTCATAGTAGCGGATAGTTTCAATGTTCACGCCCGCGTGACGGGATAAATCCCCAATCTGCATGTTTTCGCCTTGCTCCTGTAGTTACTACAGGATGTAGCATGAATTAACTGCAAGATCGAGGAAGCACCAATGGACGCAGCAACTGCCACCATCCGCTATCAAGTCACTGGCATGGACTGCGCTTCCTGCGCTGCAAAGATAGAGGGTGCGGCCCGTAAAGTCGAAGGTGTCGATGATGTGAAGGTGTCGATTGCGTCACAGATCATGACGCTCATGGTCGATGATCCGGCGCGTCGGCTTCCGGCACTCGAAAGCGCGGTGACCGGCCTTGGCTACCAGCTCGACCGCATGAGCGAGCCGAGAGCGGCCGGGGCGACGGCTGATGAGGACGACGACAAGATCCCTGACCTGTCGCATGTGACCCCAGCCTACAAGCGCGCGCTATGGATCGTGGTGTTGCTCAATATCGGCTATGGCATGGTGGAGATCGTCGGCAGCTTCTTGGCGGGGTCGCAGGCGCTGCAAGCCGACTCGCTCGACTTCATCGGTGACGGCCTGATCTCATTTCTGGGGCTGATGGCTGTCGGATGGGGCCTTGCCGCCCGTGCCAAAGCGGCGCTGTTGCAAGGCATTTTCCTCGCGCTCCTCGGCCTAGGCGTTATCGGCTCGACGGCCTACCGTGTCTTCGTGGAGCATGAGCCGCAGACCCTGCTCATGGGCGGCTTCGCGCTCGTGGCCTTCTTCGTCAACGTGGCCGCAGCCCTGGTGCTGATCCCGCACCGAAAGGGCGATGCCAACATGCGTGCTGTCTGGCTGTTCTCGCGCAACGACGCGATCGGCAACCTCGCCGTAGTGGTCGCGGCGGTGCTGGTGTGGTGGTTCTCCTCGCCCTGGCCAGACCTCGTGGTCGCCTTTGCCGTCGCGGGCCTGTTTCTGCAGTCGGCGTGGTCGATCATCCGCGATGCGCGCTCCGATCTCGCACAGGCGCCGCAAGCGTGAGGGCGGGAGCTGCCGTGTCGCTGGTCGTCTTCGGGTCCGCGTTCGATTTGGCCGGCAAAGCCTGGGCGCGGGCTGCGCTCGAACCCTACGCCGCACCGCTCGACTTCCTGCCCCTCGTGTCACTGCGCCTAAGCTTCAACGAAGGTGTGTCGTTCAGCATGTTCGCGTCCGAGAGCGAAGGCGCGCGGCTGGTCTTGCTCGCCCTGACAGGCCTACTGACGCTCGCGCTTGGCGTCGCGGCCCTCCGCTCGCAACGTTGGCAGCGCGCAGGCTTATCGCTGATTGTAGCCGGTGCCTTGGGCAACCTGATCGACCGGGCCGCGCGCGGCTCGGTGACCGACTTCCTGGGACTGCACTTCGGGGAATGGTATCCCTTTGTGTTCAACCTCGCTGACGTGTGGATTTCGCTCGGCGTGGTGGTGCTGGTCATCTCGCCGTACTTCAGTAAGGACGGCCCCCACGCACTCAAAACTGTCAGCTCCTCGGGCGAATCCGCGCCATTCCCGGCTGGAAAGCCGTAGCGGAACTTCAGTTCGCACAGACAAGCATACTCTGATCGCCTAAAGTTCCCATCCGAGATCCCTGTCTCGTTCGCGCTGCCGTTCCAGTTCAAGCTGCCGCTTGCGCTCGTCCTCCAGCTCGCGCTGCTGCTTTTGCTGGTTGTCTGGCTTCCCGCGCCCAAGCGCCTGATTGAGGCGGTCGCGAATATCTTGCCGCGCCCCCTGCCCCTCGATGACCTCCTGCTCCGCCCCCAAATCACGCCCGGCAATCCGCGCCAGCCGCTGCCTGACCTCTTCCTGGTCCAACTCCTTCGCCTGCCGCCCTGCGGCAGCGCGCAAAGCCGCCAGACCGGCACTGACATGACCCTGCCCCTCTTCCCGGGCTTCCGCCCACGCATCGCGTGCCAGCTCCAGGCGTTCGCGCATTTCCGCGAACATGGCCTTGGCCTGGCGCACCGCATGCACCCGCGCGCCCCGCTGGGTCAGCGGTTCATAGTCGCGGCCCTCGGCCTCGGCCAGCAACTGCTCGCGGCGTTCGATGGCATTGGCGGCGGGACCAAGCTTCAGCTCCGGCTCGCGGTCCAGCTCCTCAGCCTTCAACGTGTCCCCAAGGGACAGCGCCTCTTCGCGTTGTGCCTCCAATGACCGATGATCGACGCGCTCAACCTGCCCTGCCAGCTCAAGGGCATGGTTTTGCAGCTCGGCCCAATAGCCGCGCATGGCCTCGATCTCCGGCCCACCCGTGCTGGCAGCGTCAAGAAGGCGGGTCTTGTCGGTCAGCCCCTCGGCGGACAGGATGCGGGTGGTGGTCAGGATATGGGCATGATGATTGCGCTGATCGCCCTCGCGGTGCGGCGCATGGATGGCCACATCTGCCGCCACGCCAAAGCGCTCGACGAGCTGTTGTGCGAAAGCGCGGGCGATTTCGATCCGCGCGGCGTCCGATACCTCGGACGGCAAGGCCAGCTCCCATTCGCGGGCGGTCACCGAATTGGATCTGGTCTCGCGCGCCTCGGCGGCGTTCCAAAGTGCTGCGCGGTCCTGCGCCCAATCCGGCGCATCATCGGGGGCGAGAATGAAGCAAGCCTCGACTCCGCGCTTGGCGGTGTAGTCGTGCATGCGCCCTTCCCGGTCGCATTCGATGACGGAGGCCGACCGATAGGCCGCCGCCGCCGTGGCAGACCGCCCGGCGCTGCGTTTGATCGTCTTGACGGAAAGGTGGTAGCTCGCCATGCGCGCGCCCTACCGATCCGGCGACGGGCAACGGCAGGCGGACTGCCAGACATGCAAACAGGCAGCCATGCAAGCAGGCAGGCTGTCTGCGGGCCATCGAGGCAAGCATACCACCACGCAAACGGGCAGACATGCAGCCATGCCGACAGGCGGGCAAGCATGCTGCCAGTGATGCGCGGGGCAATCGCCAGGATGGGCCATGGTTTGCCGGACAAGCGCAGCGCGGCAAACCCTATCCGGCAGCCGGTCCCGCTCTCGGGACCGGCGGAACCGGATCACCCGCTGGCACGGGTACTCTCGCGGAACCGCCCCGCTCTCGGGGCCAGTTCCAACGAGGGCGGCGGTGACAACGGGGCGCGATCCAACCGCGAAGGTTGGCTTGGGAAGGTTTGGAAGGGGCAGCGCGTCCTTCCATTCCGATGCCGCGCATCGGACAGGGACGCCGTCGGCGGGGGGCCATGCCCCCGAAGAGACCGCACGCAAATCTCGGAAGCGCCGCAGGCGGTGAAGAGTTTGCATAAATGCGCCCTTAGGGGCGCCGATTTCTGCTTAGTGTTGCGGTCGGCTCCCGAACTGAACGAACTGCGCAGTCTTTCGGATTGGAGACTGCCTGAAGGTGCGCTACTGGCGTAGCGATTAAGTGCGAAGGATGACGCCCGTCAGCCAACCTTCAGGGCCGTGGCGCCCCGATCAGCAAGAAACTCCCCCGCCGGCGAAATGCTGCTCGCAGTGCGTCCGTCGGTGAGGCCGGAAAGTCCACAGCTTCGAAGAACGCCTGATGATCGCATGGCTTCAAGTTCGTGACCTCCGCGCTATTGTCATTTGCCGGTTTCATTTCTTCGGACCCCCAAAAAGCGTGTGCACCGTTACCCGTCAGCCGACGGCCGTAATCGAGTAGTGCGGTGTCCCATACCAAACAAGATCCCAAGACGCGCCCGGCCGGACGTTCTGGATCGCGTGGGGCTCGAAGCAGACGAGGCACTTCCCGCCCGGCGCGGGAGCCCGACCTGAGGGGTAAATCAAGCCCCGCGATCCAGCCCGGCGCAGATGTTGGGCGAGGCTTTGGCCCTCGGGATATCCGACAGCCGGAGCGGGATGCAGAGCCGGATGGCCCGGCTCGTCGGTCATGTCGTCGAAGATGCCGATGAAATCCGCCAGCAGTTCCACATAGCGGGCGCTGTCATGGAAGCTGCCGGTAAAGCCGAGTTCACGTGTGCGGTGCCAGGCCACTTCGCTGACGGACACCATCACATCCCATGCGCAATACCAGGCACCGCGCTCTTCGGTGTTGAAGCGGTTCCCGCCGGCGCGGGTATAGGTGAAGGCGGCGTTGACATGACTGTCGCCATAGATGCGCAGATCGCGGCTGCGGCGCTGCCAAGCAAGCTCGCGCGGGTCCAGATGGGGATTGCGGCCACGTTCGGCCAGAAGGCGGCCGCTGGTCAGGCCCTCGATCTCTGCGAGGATCTCCATCTCGTCATCAGTATCGACGAGACCGCGCAGGGATGGCGGCTTGTGGTAGGTGGCGGGCAGTAGACGAACGAGACCGCGATCAGAAATCTCGGTCTGCTTCATGCCCCACCACGCAACGCATCGAGATAGGTCCGCACCGCCAGGATCTGCGGCAAGCCCCCGTCGATGGCGGTGTCAACCGGACGGCTGCCCCCAAACAGCGGGCCGGTGTTCGGTCGGGTGAACCAGCTTCGCGCGAGCGGCTCGGAGAAGTAGAGCTCGAGCGACTTGTAGATGCCGATCACCGCACTGAGCCGCAGTAACTGATCCTTGGTCAGCTCCCCCGCGAAATCCGGCTTCTTGGCGCGCTTCCAGGTGCTCTCTGACATATCGGCAAGGCCTGCCGCTTCCTTGAGGCTGAGACCCCAGGCATCAGCCACGCGCGCGTAGGCCTTCAACGCGACCGCGTTGACCTGTGCGGGTTCCCGGATTTTCTCAGCAACGTACATGGCGTCCTCCACTGCCCTAATTAGAGATCATATGGCCTCATTGTAAAGATCAAATGAACTGCCTACGCTCTCACCCGAACCGCCGCCCGGCTTCGGTGAAGGTGTACTCGTTGACGATGATCCCCTCCTCGATGGCCTCGTCCGATGTCAGGTGGTCGTATTCAGCCTGAAGCTGGCGGTAGAGCCAGCGGGCCAGATCACGCAGCGCCTCGGTCACGATCTCCTCGGCGTCTTCGGTAGGCGGCTGCCAGGTCGGGCTGTCCCGCGTGACGTCCACCGACATCGTGTACTCGTGGTAGTAGCGGCCGCGATGGCTGATCTCGGCGGCGAGCTGGTAGAAGTTGCGGCGCTGGATGGCCTGCAGCCGGTCAGCGATGCCGTGCAGCGTCGCGTCCGTGGGCGCGTAGTCCCGGATGCGCGTGGCCCCGCCCTTGGCGTGGGACCAGTAGCTTTCGAAGCAAGCCCCGTCGCCCTGGCTCCAGAAGCCGGAGAACCAGATGCAGGGCTTGGCCCGCGTACCGCCGCCCATCAGGCGGACGGGCGTGGTTTTCAGGCGGATACCGAGGATCTCGCAGACCCTTTCGAAATCCTCGTAGACCGCCTCCCACCAGTCATCGTGGGGGCCAAGCTCGCGACACCAGTTGCGCGCCTTTTCCTTGGCGGCATCCGAGAGTTCGGGGAACTGGTAGACGGTGGTGCAGATGACCTCAGGCATCGGCGTCCTCCCCTTTGAGCGCGGCGACCAGCCACTCTTGTGTGCTGATCCAGCCGATGGATTTGCGCGCGCCGAGGTCGATGACATGCGCGCCGCCGCCGAAGGCATCGAGGCGCGGACGGGAGCAGGTCAGAGCATATTATGCCGGGATCAGGATTATG